>SPMW01000033.1 GCA_009827235.1 Candidatus Campylobacter infans
GCTCATTATATAAAGCATTTATCTCATCTTTTGCTTTATTTTCGCTATCAAGTTCAATCACGCTTTTACCGCTAAAAACTACATTTTTATAAATTTCTCTTTCATAAAGAGTAGTTTTAGCTAATTTTACATTTTCAGGCAAATTTACTTCTTTTAAAAAATCCACAAATTTGCTTATTTTGCTTTGCAACATAGGATTAGTTGAAGCTTTGTTATTTACAATTAGCGTTTTTAGATTTTCGTTCATTACAAGCGTGTCGCCGAGTAGATTAAGCATTTTGTTTAATACGGCTTGGTCAAATCCGCTTGTGATAATCGTAGGGATTATAACAATGTTGCTTACTAAAAGAGCTTGCCTCATTTCTTTGCTATCACGCCCGCCTGTATCAATGATAACACTATCGTATTTTTTGGCTAAATTCCGCACCTCTTTTGCAAGGCTATCGCCTGTGCGCGAAACCGAAGTAAAAGGCAGTTCAAGTCCATTTTTTACACGATAATCAATTAGCGTTTCAACACTTCTTTGCGGGTCTGCATCTACTAACATTGTATCAATGCCTTGCTCGGCAAATTTAAAAGCAAGATTAAGTGCAATCGTGGTTTTTCCGCTACCGCCTTTTTCATTTACAACTGGAACTATCATCAATCAACCTTTCGCCAAGTGTAAAGGCACTCGTAAAAAAAATCAAAAATATCGCTTGAATTTTCTAAAAACTCGTTTTCGTCCATATCGGAAAAAATTTCCCTTAACTCTTTGGCGTGTTTTTCTAAAAACCTTTGATACTTTGCGTAAATATCGCCAATTTCCATTTAACTCTCCTTTTAAAAAATCAATGAAATTATAGCTAAATAAACTTAAATAATATTTATATCATATGATAATTATATGAATATTATAATTTTCTTCTCTTTCTTCTTAATTTTCTAATATTTTGTTTATTTCTTATCTTATTTAGTATTGAAGTTTGGGATTTAAAGCGAAATTTGGTTTGTTTAATTTTTTCTAAAAATTTATTTGTGCTTTTTTGCACTGATTTTTCAAATTTTGCTTTTGTGCTATCTTTTTTTAGTGTATTATCAAGTAGCTCTAAAAGCTCAAAAACTTCATCAATATTAGTCTTGTTTTTTCTTTCAAAATACTCTATCGTATCATTTAGTTTTGCTGTGTAAGCCTTATCATTTTCTAAATAATATGGCTTAAAATCTTTTTTAGATAACGCACTTTCTACGCTGTTTTCATAGCCGTTTTTTACTAGAATTTGTGCAATTATTTGTTCGGCAATTCTTGCATTAATTCCTACAAATTGGATATGCGGAGAATTGATTTCTCTATCTTGCAAATGAATTTCTAAAACGCCTTCAATGCCATTTGCTAAAAGCTCTTTTTGCAAACTAAAAAGCAATTTATTTAAATTTTTTCTATCAAAGCTAAGATTTCTAGCCCAAATATTGGCAGTATTTAAATCGCCTAAGCTACTAAGATAAGCTAAAAGCTCAGTTTTTATCTTTGTTGCTCCTGTATGACTTATGCTTGGGTCGTTTTGACGAATAAAAACTTCATTTAGTTTTTCTAAAAAATAATCCCTTGTTTTTTTATTTTTAATTAAAACTAGGCTAAATTCTAGCTCTCTAAGTAAGCTTTTTGAGTTTTGACTTCTAGCAGGTTGTATCATCGTTTTTTGCAGATTTTAGGTGCATTTTGAGCTAAATCTTGTTCTAAATTTTTTAAAATTTTAAGTCCAAGCTTTGCTTGATTATTTACAAAATTATTAAAAATTTGAAGCAAATTTTCATCAAATTTAAAATCAGAGTGCTGTTTAAATTTAAAATCTGCCAACTTTTTTAAACCATCTAAATGCCTAATATCAATGTATTTTTCAAGCTGAGCTTTAAAATTTAAATCAAAATATGTTTGATTTAAATCAATATCTAAATATTCATCTTTGTTAGCCCAGCCAAGAACACATAAGCCATTATCAAAAATAGGTGCGGATTGTAAAAAATTGCTCGTATTATTATCTACAATCATTCCAAAATTGCCTAAATGTCTGTCTATATTGCCGATTATGGCATCAAACACCATTAAATCAGCAAAATTTTCTTTGCCATAAATATTTTCGCAATGTCTAGCTAAAATTGCCTTATACCCCTTTTTTATCTCTTTTTCAATAAGATTTCCAATCGGTATAAATCCACGATTTTCATTTGTAAAAATAGGGCAAGAGCTAACTATATTTTTATGATATTCTTGCAAATCATAAGAAATTGCATTAAATTTCATAATTTTTGCAACCTGATATGAAAAATATTCGCCAAATGCTTCTTCGCCTTGCATTGAGCCTTTAAAAAGAAAAATTTCGTTTTCTTTTCTAATCCAGCATTTTTTTAACATTCCATTTGTCGTATATTCTGGCGAAGTGCTTTTATTATGTTCTGCATTTATGCCAAATGCACATAATTGCAATGCTGTATCAAATTTGTTTTTATATAGATTATAGTCTGCCCATTTGTAGTCTTTATTTTTTGGAATAATCCACAAGCTATCATTTAAGCTTAATCCAAAACTAATATCAATATATGCTAAAAAGTTACTTTCGCTATCTACGCCTAAATTTTGTAAAATATTTTTGGCAAATTGCCTATGTTTTGGGATTTTTCTATTTTCAATCCAGCTATGCAAATTTGATTTTAAGTTGTTTAAGTTTTTAATTTCTTTTGGGCAAAGTTCATTATTTATAATTTTAACTTGGTCTAAATAGACAAAGCCGTTTTGCGTTTTAGTTGAAAATTCTAAAATTTCTTTATCTTTATTTTTAAGGATATATTCCATTTTAATCCTTACGAATTTTAGTTTCGCCTAAGATGTCTTTACTTCTTAGCTCTTTTTGGCTAGTAGAATTTAGCGTGTTTTGTCCCATAAAATTGCTTAAAATAGTGTGAATTTTATCTTCAAGGGCGTTGTTTTTATCTTCTAGGCTTAAAATTCTATTTTTGTAATCTTGCTCTTTATTTGCAAGGTTTTCGTTTTGCATTTGAAGTTTTAAAATTTCAAGTGAGTTTTTATTCGCCACTTCATTTTTAATTTGCAAATTCTCATCTTGCAATGCTTTGTTTTGCTCGGCTAATTTTTTAATTTCACTTTCATATTTTTCTAGCTCTTTTTGCAAGTTTTCATTTGTTAGATTTAGCTTGAAATTATCTTCTTTAAGAGTTTTATTTTCATCACATAATTTTTTGTTTTCGTTATCTATTTCAGCAATCTCTTGTTCGTAATTACCAATTATCTCGGTTTGCTCGGCTTTTACCTTTTCAAGCTCATTATTTAGAGTTTGCTCTTGCTCTTTTAGCTTATTTTCAAATTCTTGTTCGACTTCGTCTTTAAATCGTCCCATTTCGTTGATTTTTGTTTGAAGTGTGCCTTTGATTTTGCTTATTGTTTCATCTTTTTTACTTAATTCATCGTAGGTATTTTCAAGCTCATCTTTTGTTTCAGCTATGATTTGGTTTAGTTCTTTTATTTCATTGTCTTTGACAAAGAGATTTAATATATCTTGGCTAAAAAGCAAACTTGCAAAATTTATCGTATCATCGTTGCGATATTTTTGAGATATATTTTTTAAGGCTTCATTTATACTAGCTCCATTACTTAAATACTCTTTTAAATCATAGTAGGCTTTTTGTGCGTCTTTTTCGGCTCTTTCTAAGCGTTCTTTTGTTTTTTCAATCTCTTTTTGGCGGTAAATCTCAATATTTCGTGCAACAATTTCGCTAATGCTATTTTCATCTTTATGCGTATCAAATTTTACTAGATTAGTAGTATTTGAAATACTATAAAGTTGCGCTTGTGGTTCGTTTAGTTTTTCATTTGCCTGAGTAGAATTTAGTGAATTTCTAGTAGCGTTATTTTCAGCTTTTATTTCAGCTTTTGCTATTTGTTTAGCAGAATTTGCGATTTGTTCTTGCTCTTTTAGTTCTTGTTTTTCTTCACGGTTAAGATTAGCATACTTTAAAATATCTTCAACACTTTTTATGTTTTTGCCTTGATTATCAGCATAATTTAACACAAAGCTTTCATCAATGCCGTTTTCTTTAAATTTAAAAGCTAAATCTTGTAAAAAACGAGCAATGATAAAATTATTGTCTTTTGGAACTTTGTAGTTTTCTAACATTGAGATTTGTTCTCTTGCTGTGGCAAAATAAGGCTCATCTTCATAATAAAATGCTCCTTTTTTACTGTAATAAAGAGAGCAAGTATCTTCGGTAACTTCCATAAAATCAATTAGTGAAACGCTTTTTGTAGTTAGAAAAATATCTTTGATTTTTTGCTTTAATGCTTTGTCTTGAATTGTTCTAAAATCAATGCTAAATTTGCAAAATTCGTGGTCTTTTATGGGAGCTAGTTTTTTTAAACTATCAGCAATTTTAAAATCAAAGGCAAAATTTTGAGCGTTTTTGACTAAATTTTTTAAAATTTCAATCTCATCGTTTGTGCTATCTTTTAACTCATCAATGCGAGAATATTCTTTAAAACATGAGATTTGATTACTCTCTAAAAAATTAATGTAGTCCATATCACCGCTTTTCCAAAAAACTTTTAAAGCGTCAAACAATGGGCGTTTGGTAAGATTATCAATATTTAACTCATTAAAATCAGCTGTGCGATTTGAGATGGTTATCATTTAAAATCCTTTTCAATTGTAGTAAGCCTTAAAAAATAAATACCCAGCGTAGCAAGTTACAATAGCACCAAAGACTAAAAATAATTCTTGATTTGTCATTTTTTCTCCCTTTTTAAAACTTTTGGCGTATAGATAGCAAATAACATAGTTATGATACCTTCTAAACTACCAAGAAAACCTTCAAAGGTATTTTCTGTAAATTGTAGAGCATAAGCACCATTTACGAAAATTCCAAGCCCAATATTTTTGAGTAATTCTAGCGTTTTTCTCTTATGCTCCTTTTTAGCGAATTTCCATTTCTTGTGAATCACCCCTAGTTTTATAAACAAGGGTATATTAAGATTTTTAAAGTTTTACCCCGCTCTCACTCGCCAAAGTTTAAGCGGGGCATTATACATATTTAACAACTTTAATCATAATTATTCAAAAAAATTATTAAATTATTCTTTAAAATTTTCAACATCTGCTGACGCGCTTTCGCAATTTTATTGCATTTTTAATACATAAAATGGATTTAACACCTCTGCAAATGTCTGATGAATTTCAAATATCGTTTGCTCGTCTATCTTGCCAAGTTTGCGTTTGAACCTCTGGCTTGAAAAAGATTTAATTTGAAAACAATTTGCCGCCGAAACACTATCAAGCCCTAATTCCTCGTAATTTTCCAGCTTATAAAAAAACGGAATGTCTTTAAATTTATCCTGGTAAGTCGTAATAGGAAGTAAAATTTTTATATCGTAATTTTTGCCACAGTCGCTATTTATAACTACTGCTGGACGGAGCTTTGCTATCTCGCTACCGATTTTTGGCTCAAAATCCACAAGCCAAATTTCGCCTTGTAAGATTTTATTTGTCATAGTAGCCTAAATCTCCACTATCAGCTAACTCTAGCTCTTGTGATAAGATAGCGTTGTCATTTTGGGCTATTTCATAACCTTTTTTCCATTTTTCAAGCTTCTTTTGCTTTTTGTAGCTTTTTACAGCTTCATCGATTACTGCCGACATTGATTTAAAAGAATATGTTACTTGTAACTCTTTTAATATTTCTATTATTTCAGTGTCAATCGAAAAGGTAACTTTTTGCTTGCCTGTTAGTGTCATTTATATTCCTTTGATTTATGTATAAAATATACGGCTATTATACCATAATATTTTACAATAACTAATTTTTAGAACTTATCCATTTGTTTAGAGCTTGATTTTAATAAAAAACTAAAAGTTTTTTATTAATTTGACAAGAGATAAAATTTTTGATAGCTATTATGAGAAAAACGACAAAATGCTAGCAAGTAAAATTATTAAAAGAACTTTTTTGAGAGCAAGGCTTCAGTTTAGCAAACGACTATTTTCTTCTAAATATAGTCTTTTGCTCTATCTCTATATCTTCATAATAATATGACTGCTCTAATCCTTTAAAAATAACATCTCTATCATTTATTCTATCGGTTAAATTTTCTTTTACAAGTGTATTGATTTCTAAAGTATTTATAGGACTTCTTTCCATAGCTTGCAAATATTTAAATTTATCTACATTATACCAATTAACAACTTTTGATAACTCTTTTTTTAATATCATATCTAGCCATATTCTTGTTGTTCTGCCATTGCCCTCCAAGAAAGGATGTGCGATATTCATTTCGACATATTTTTCTACTATCTCATCAAAACTGCTTTGTGGCATTTGTTCTATTTTTGGCAAAATTTCTTTTAGATACAAAGAATTTGCAAATCTAAACCCACCTTTTGAAATATTTACTTCTCTTATTTTTCCAGCAAAATCATATAGCTCACTAAAAATATACCTATGAATATCGCACAAGCCTTTGAGCGTCCCTACTTCTATACTATCTATTGCACCGCTTTCAAAAAGATCATAAGCATTCAATATGCTTTTCTTATCTGCATCTTTCATTTTTCAACCTTAATTTAAACCTTTAAGCACAAATCCCAACTGCTTTAGCTTGATATAGTAGTTATGTAACTTTTTGCTTGCCTGTTAGCGTCATTTATATTCTTTTGATTTATGTATAAAATATACGGCTATTATACCATAAGAAATATATCCCGCTAATCTTGTCGAGGGACGCCCCCAACCCCCCTAAGCTTAAGCTCGCGCAAGCTCACTAGAAAGCAAATTGAATTTACTTACTGATACACAGCAAAAACAGCATTTTTTAAAAATCGCATTTAAGCTACCTAGCGCGCGTGTAAATCGCTTTTACGCTTTTTAGTATAAATCGCGTTAAGAGCTTTTTAGCGATTTACGCGCACGCAAAACGCAATGATAAAAAGCGATAAAATCTCAACACCTTACGATTTAACGCACCACGCAATTATAGAGCTAAAAAATATTATAGCAAAAGAAAAAGCTAAAAGTGTAGAGGCACAGGAAAAGTCTATTAGCGATGATGAAAAACATAGATAAGCTCAGCTAAAAGAAATTGAAAGACTAAAAGCACAAGATAAGTTTAATCCAAACTCCACTAAGAGCCAAAGAGAAAAAGAGCGAGAACCCTAAAAATTAATTTTTAGGGTTTTACTACGCCATAATATCCATTTTTGTATTTGTTTTAATACTAACTTCTTCTACACTAAATTCAACTTTTATTTCGTTTTTAGTTTCTTCTTTCTTGTCTTTTTCATCTTGTATTTCTTGTAACCTCAACAAATCATACATTTGATGATATTCTTTAGGCATACAAGGGTGAGAGTATCTATTTATCCCTATCATAAAATCTCCTTAAAACCATTTTCTGAAATAATATCTATGTATGTATAATTTTTCACTTAATCTATATTTTTCTTTTTTGGCGTTATAGCGCGAGCTTGCGCGAGATGGTAGCGCAACGCTAGAAAAACAAAGCAAGCCTGCATTTATGGGCTAAGTTACACGCTATTAGCAAGCGTTAGCGAGTTAATAGCGTATTAAATAATGAAAAAAAAGAGAAAAAGAAAATTTTGTCTGTAAAACTTGCGCGCGCTCTTTCAAAAAAAGCGCGCTATCTAGCTTATTTATTTTGTAGTGCTATATAAAAGGCGGTAAAAAAAGAAAAAAAGCTAAATAAGACTACGCAAATAGTTAAAATTTCCATTTCAAAGATCCTCTAATTCTTTGATTGTTTTGTTTATTTTAATTTGTGAAAAAATAATAAGGATACTAAGCACAAGAATATCACTATTAAATTTTTTTGATTTATAAAACATAGAGTTCATAAGCTTGTAAATCTATGCCACCGTTTTTCTATCTCCTTATAATGGCGTTAATTTAAAATTTATTATTGGCAGCCTTGGCATTCAATGCTTCTATCTGCTACTGGTTTGTTGTCTAAATGCGCTGATTCTGGGCTTTGTGAGCGTAGATAATATGTAGATTTTATGCCAAGCTGCCACGCAAGAGTGTAAATTTCATTTAAATATCCACCGCTTGCCTTATCTAAACTCATAAAAATATTTAGGCTTTGGCCTTGATCGATCCATTTTTGGCGCACAGCAGCTGCACGCACAAGCAAGCGTTGGTCTAAATCATACGCGCTTATATAATAATCCCAAGTATCCAAGCTAAGCTGTGGCACCACAGTTGGGATCATACCGCTTAAATTTTGTTCAAACCATTTGCGTTTATAAACAGGCTCAATAGTTTGCGTGGTGCCTACAAGTATGCTAATGCTAGAAGTTGGCGCAATAGCCATCAAATAGCCATTTCGCATACCATCTGTTTTGACCTTTTGGCGCAAACTAGCCCAATCGCAAGCCATATCATCAAAAAGTTCTTCGCGCGTTAAGAGGCGTTTTGCCTCTTCATTAGCACAATCAATAGGAAAAATCCCCTTGCTCCATTTGCTACCTTCAAAATCAGGGTATTTGCCCTTTTCTAAGGCTAGGTTTGAGCTAGCTTTAATGGCGTTATAGCTGATGTTTTCCATTATTTGATCGATTAGCTCTAAATGCTCGTAGCTTCCCCAGTTTATGCGTTTATTTGCTAGCATTTGCGCCTCGCCCATAACTCCAAGACCTATTGCCCTGCTTTTAAGATTTGTGCGCTTTACCTTTGCTATCGGGTAAAAGTTTAGCTCTATTACATTATCTAGCATTCGCACTGCTATTGGCACTACGCGCTCTATATCTTCTTTGGTGTGTATTTTGCTTAGATTTATGCTAGCTAGGTTACAAACTGCTGTTTTGCCATCGTTTTTGTGTTTTGTTACTATAAAAATGCTTTTATTATCAATGCTATCAAGGCTGGTTATTTTTTTAGCAGGTTTTTGTATGCCACCATCTATTTTTACTAATTCGTTTTCATCATATATTCCCACGCTACCATCGCTAAATTCTACTTTTATTTGATAGTAATTAGGCTCGGTGTTTTGAAAAATTTCAGTGCATAGATTTGAGCTTCTAATTATTCCTTCATGTGAGTTTGGATTTGCCTTATTTGCGTTATCTTTAAAGCACAAAAACGGCATTCCCGTTTCAAAATAATTTGTTAGCACCTTTTTCCATAATTCTTTTGCTAACACGCTACTTTTAGCGATGTTTTCATCTTTTTCGTATTCTAAATAGCGTTTTTCAAAGTCCTCTCCATACAAATCGCATAAATCAGCCGTATCAGCTGGATCAAAAAGCGTCCAGCGTTCGTTATTTTTAAGGCGTTTCATAAATAAATCATTTATCCATAAAGCAGGGAAAAGTTCATGGGTTCTTCTGCGCTCTTCGCCTGAGTTTTTTCTAAGCTCTAAAAAATCATCAACATCCATATGCCAGATTTCTACATAAACGCTTATTGCGCCTTTGCGCGTGCCTAGCTGATCAACTGCTACTGCTATATCATTTGCGATTTTTAAAAACGGCACCACGCCACCAGCGGCATTTTTATGCCCATCAATGCTACCGCCCATAGCTCGCACCTTAGACCAATCCCAGCCTATCCCACCGCCAAATTTACTCAAAAGCGCCATCTCAGTATAACTATCAAAAATTCCCTCAATATTATCAGGCGCACTCCCTACATAACAACTACTTAATTGATGGCGCGTAGTGCGCGCATTGCTAAGTGTAGGCGTGGCTAGCATTACCTCAAAAGTGCTTATTAAATCATAAAATTTCTTAGCCCAGCTCATATTATCTAATTCATTTTGAGCCAAAAACATAGCTATTGCCATAAACATTTGCTGAGGTAATTCAATAGGCGCGCCTTTTTTATCCTTAATCAAATAGCGATCATAAAGCGTTTTAATGCCTAAATATGTAAATTGTAAATCCCGCTCAGGTTTTATGTAAGCGTTTAATTCATCTAAATCATATTTTTCTTTTAGCCCTAAAAAAATTCGCCCTTGTTTTTCGCCTTTTTCAAAATACTCTCTAAGCGTGTTATATCCGCTAAATCCTGTGGTTTTATGATATAAATCATACAAAAACAATCTAGCCGCTACAAAGCTCCAATTTGGCCTATCTACATCTATTTTATCTACGGCGGTTTTGATTAGGGTTTGTTGTATTTCTTCTGTGCTTATCATATCGCGAAATTGAATTTTCGCATCCACTTCAAGCTCGCTTAGGCTGACATTTTCAAGCCCTTCGACTGATTGTGTTGTGTATTTTTTGATTTTTGCTATATCTAGCTCTTCTGTGCGTCCGTTGCGTTTGATAACCTTCATTATTTATGCCTTTTGAAATTTTAAAAGGGCAAATTATCTCAAAATTTCTCTTTATATAGCTTGAAATTTTAAAATTTTAATTTGTAAAATTTATTTGGAATGAAACTTGCTTGAAAAGCTACGAAAATATTTAGATTATTCTAAATTTTAGAATAAGAAAGGATTTAGTTATGATGCGTTCTTTGTGGTCAGGTGTTTCTGGCCTTCAATCTCACCAAGTAGCGATGGATGTGGAATCTCACAATATCGCAAATGTAAATACCGTAGGCTTTAAATATTCACGGGCTAATTTTTCTGATCAATTTAGCCAAACAGCGCGCCCAGCTACTGCGCCTGAGGGAGAATTAGGCGGTAAAAACGCGATGCAAATTGGCCTTGGCACGCAAATAGTATCCACGCAACAAATTTTTCGACAAGGCTCTATCGAAACGACAGATTCAAATACAGATATGGCTATACAAGGCAACGGCTTTTTCATAGTTAGCCCAGATGGCGGACTTACTAGATATTACACTAGAAACGGGCAATTTACCAGAGATAGTTTGGGTAATTTTGTAGATAATAACGGCTATATCGTCCAAGGCTGGATGAGAGATGAAAAAACAAACACCATAGACCCAACAGGCCCAATCAAAAACATAGTAATAGAACCAGGCCTTTCAATACCAGCAAATGCAACCACTGAGATAAATTATAAAGGCAATTTAAATAGCGGTAATGAAATAGGCTCTCAAAGTTCGCCTATTTATAGCCTAGATCATCATCATGGCTGGGTAGATAAAAACGGCGATGGCTTGATAAATAATAACAACGAGCTTTTTGGCACGACTGATCTAGGCAATTCTACTGAAAATAACGAAAACTGGGCAGAGTTTTACACCGATGCAAAAGGCAATGTCAAAATGCACGAAAAAGGCGTGGATTTGGGCGTGATTTTTAATGAGAAAGGAAGCTCGCTAAATTTAAGAGAAAATCAAGGCATTTGGGTAAGCTATGCCGATGCCAAATACACCTCAGGCCCGATAAATAATTTAGACGCGCAAAACGGCACAAACTTAAATATAGATCTAAACGGCGTAAATATCCAAGGCAATGTAAAAACCTTAGGCGAAATAGAAGCGCTAATAAATGCCAAGCAAGCACAAACGGGCGTAAGCGCAAGCATAGTAAATGGCGATAGATTACAGCTTGTAAATCAAAATAACACAGGCACAACTGAGAATATGAAAAATATTAAATTGGTGGCGCGTGATGGCAATAATGCTAATGCCGTACAAGGTCTTATTTTTGGCGGTGCTAACCCTCCAGGTAATCAAGGGCAAGCCACAGGCTCAGCCACCATCATCACAGCCTATAAATACACCTACTCAAAAGCTGCCCCTGATACAGCCACGCACGAATACAACGATGCCACAGATCGCAAGGTGCGAACCACTGAGGATTTACGCCGTGCTATGCAAACAGATGCTAGGCTTTATGTAAATTATAATGAAAATGGCACTACCCAAATAACCCAAGCTGCGGGCGCAACGGCTGTGCAAGCGTGGAGAGGGCAAGATGGTACATTTACCGCAAGCGCCACAGCCAACCGCAATGACGGCGTAGAAGTAACGATAAACGCGCAAGGGCAATTTAGCATTTCTAACCCAGCAGGCGATGCGTGGAATGAACAAGACGGTAATGGCGGTAATGGCAATAACGATACCATAGATAACAGAGATCCAAATCAAGCAGCAACTAACAATAATCAAGATCCCGATGACCACACCCTAACCCTAACCGTTACGGGTTTTTCATCTGATACGGTTAATGTAAATCAAAAGCTAACTGATGTTTTTAGCTCAATCTCAGGCTCTTTAACCTCTGGGTCAAGCTCAACCAAGGTAAGCTCAGCCATTAAAATGGCAAGCCATTCAATGACAACAGAAGTTTATGATAGCCTAGGCACAAAACACGAAGTAGCAATAGAATTTCGCAAAGTAGAACAAACTGAAGAAAACGGCACTAGATGGAGTATGGTAATACGCGTGCCTGAACCTGCCCAAATAAACCCAGACGCGCCTGTGTATAAAAACATCATAACAGGCGAAATCCGCTTTAAAAGCGATGGCTCAATTTTAGGCTATCAGCCATCAAGCATAACCCTAACGCCAAATAACGGCTCAAGCGCAGGCCAAACAATAGCATTAAATTTTGGCACCTTGGGCGGATTTGAGGGTATGAGAAGCTATGATGCCAAATCATCAACCGATAACATCGCACAAGATGGCTATAAAGGTGGCACGCTAAATGATCTAAGAATAGACGAAAACGGCAAAATCATCGGTAGCTTTACAAATGGGCGCTCGCTTGCCCTTGCACAAGTTGGCATGGCAACCTTTACAAATAACAATGGCTTAGAAAATTTGGGCGGTAATGTTTTTGGCGAAACGGCAAATAGTGGCGCGGCAGTAATTGGCGCAGCAAATTCGGGCGCACGCGGTAAAATCTCAGGCTCAGCACTTGAAATGAGCAATGTGGATTTATCTCGCGCATTTACGCAATTAATCGTAGTTCAACGCGGTTATCAGGCTAATTCTAAAACCATCACCACAAGCGATACAATGCTAAATACGCTTTTACAATTAAAGCAATAATCAAAAGCTAGCTTGGGTAATGCCAAGCTAGCTTTGCGCTAAATTTTGAAATTTCTTTGATTTTGAATGTTTAAATTTTAAAATTTCTTAATTCTTTGCGCGTTAAATTTTGAAATTTAGCGTAATTTTAAATTCATCAAATTTTAAAATTTGGCGATTTTTTAAATTCGCCAAATCTTTTAAATTTTAAAATTTGGCAAATTTTAAAATCTCACACTTAAAAATTTTGAAATTTTAAAATTTCTTTGATTTTGGATGTTTAAATTTTTAAAATTTCTTAATTCTTTGCGCGCTAAATTTTAAAATTTAGCGTAATTTTAAATTCATCAAATTTAAAATCTCGCGCTTAAAATTTTGAAATTTTAAATTAAAAATAAAATTTAATTAGCTGAGTTGGCAGCTTTTTGCTTGTTATAACGGGCTTTTAGAGATTGCGCTCTTTGGCAAGCCCAGTGTTCGCCTTGCTCGCATCTTAGCTCCACAACCGCTAGGCGCGCTTGCTTGCATTTATCGCTAATATTTGATTCTTTGGCGTTCATTTGGCAATATTCGTGCTGTTTTTGCATGCAATCTTGTAAGTTTTGACAGAAATTATCTTGTGCTAAGCTGTAAGCAAAAAATCCTGTAAGTATTAAAATTTTTTTCATTTTTCTCCCTTTTTTTAATTTTATCTTTGAACCTCACAATCCTAAAAAATAGGGGGGGGGGGGGGCATAAATAATAAAATTTTAAGTAAAAATTACGAAAATGTAGCATTTTTTAGCTGAATAAATTTTTAAAATTATAAAATTTTAATGTTAAATTTCACTCTAACTGCTAGTTTGTTTGCTTTAAAATTTTAAATTTTAAATTAAAATTTTACTTCATCGTGCATTTTTTAGCAATAACGCTTATAAATGCATTTTAGTATCTCCCACAATCCATTAGGCTCTGGGCTTTAAAATACGAGCTTATGGCATAGTTATTGCTCCATAGCGATCTAGCTGTGTAGCAAGTAATAGATCCGATGATTTGCCTATTTGCGTTTAAAATTTCAGCGCTCAAACGCTCGTAAAACAGCACCTTAGAGTGTGTGAAAGCAAAATTTTTTAGCCCTTTTGGGCGTGGTATGATTTTGGCAAGCTGGGCTAGGTTTATAGCGCAGTTTTCATTAAAATTTATTACATCGCACTTCGTGGCGACATCGCAAAGCTCGCTACTTTCATCAAAAGCGTCATAAAGATTTAATTTATTTTGCCCGCTGATATATTTTTTAGCGCAGTTATGCTTGCGGACGATTTTTTGTATGATGGGCGTAAGAAAGCAAGGGCTTTTTTCAAAAACAATAAAAGTGCTAACAAAAACCGCACCGCTTTCATCTTTGCCCCTGCCAAAAACTACGGCAAAGTCTATATCTCCACGCTTTCTAAGCTCTTTTAGTTCTTTTGGGTATTTTTGATTTGGCTCTTTGCTAAAAATGCTAAAAATGCTAAATTTCTGCTCTTTGATTTTTGCTAGAATCTGGGCTTTGACATCGCTATAAAGCCTAGCAAAAAGAGCCTTGCTAATGCGTGCTTTTAGCTCGTTTTTCTTTGAGTTTAGCACCCAGAAACCATCAGCTTTGATAAGTTCATTTATCTGGCTTAGCATTTGCGCTTTTTGTGCCTTTGGCATTTGGCTGAATTTTTGAAAATCTTCTAAGAATTCTAAATATTTTGTGAGTTTTTCGTTCATTTTATTATCCTTTTGGCCGATACATTTTTTGCGTTTTTGGCAATTCTAGTTAGAATTTTAACTAGAATTGCAGACTATTTATTGTCGGTTTTTATTTTAAAATCAATTATTTTGATTGTTTTGCTTTTGCGTGATGGATGTGGCGGTAAGTTATCCTTTGTAATAGCGTCTAAGCATTTTAGCTTTCTGTTGCCACAAAGTGTTAGGATATCATCTAGACATTTTTGTAGATACTTGCGCTTTTTTTAACACCACGCCGTAGCATAGCAAAATATCGCTAGTAGGATACTGCGCCAAAATAGCCTTGATTTTTTCTAGGTTTTTTGTGTGTATTTGTTTATTAAAGTCCGCAAGATCATCTGGATTTGTGGCGATAAGTGGGTAGAGATTTAGCATTATAAAGCCGTCATAACCATTGTTTTCTAGTATAGCACAAAGCAAGTTCATCGTGGCATCGCACTCGCTACTTTCTGCTACGCTAGGATTTGCGCCGATACAAATTAGCGTATTTTTACCCTTCTTGCCGAGTATATATCTACATTGCTCGTCTTTATCGCAAATATCAGGCTCAAAGCCATCTTTCCATTTATACATTTTTTTGCCTTTTAATTTTAATTATCTTAGGAATTCTAGAATTTCCCCGCATTTTCTAGCCAAAAAGTTTGTAAAACCAAAATATTTCCTTAGTTTATAATTAAAATTCTAGGGAATTCTAGAATTCCCTAGTAAATTACTTTAAAATTACAACACACAAAGCAGACAATAAATAGTAGTTTATAAATTCTAGAATTTCCTAAAGAGAATTCTAGAATTTATAAAGCCACATAAAAAATTATCTAGAACTTTATTAAAACATTACTAGAGGTTGTTTTACAAATAGAATTTCTTCGTTCTCCACATTTGCTTCTAGTAAAAATTTTAATATTCTTGATAGGTATCCTTTTTTAACATAAAAATCAGTAGTTTTGATAAAATAGCACTCTTGCCCAATTTCATCATTTAAAAACCACTCTTTATCCTCACCATCCCACTCATCAAAAGCATCATAACTGACAAGATCCTCAGCTTCTATATCGTAACCCTCTTTTATATTCATCACATCAAAAGCAAAAATTACTTCATCACTTTCTTTTTTGTGGGTTTCATCATAAAAAGCTGAATAGTATGTTCTATCTACAATTACAGCTCCTTGCGACTTCATATCCCCGTTTTCATCCAGCTCAGTCATCAAGTTATCCAACATTTCTCCACTAAAATCATCGTTAAACATTGAAATCTTAATATAACCCTCTTTTTCTTCATCAGATTTTCTTGTAATGCTAGAATTAAAAAGCACTTCCCCGCCACCAGCATAAGCCAACAAGTAAACATTTTCAGGCAAGCCATCTTCATCATAACTCACTCCGAATGGTTCATCGCCATTGGCGTATAAAAGGATACCATATTCATTAAAATCAAGTGAAAAATTGCCAATACCTCTAATGCTGGTTGGTATATCATATATCGTCAATTCCCCTCTTGTAACCAACTTAATATCTATATTTTTAGCATAAATTCTAGCAAAGTCTTCTTCTGCTAAAACTGTAGCCAATCCTTCCATTTCTTTAAGTTCTTTACCGCATATAATACCTTTTGCAAACTTCCTATCATTTTTTGAAAAATACTCAATGTTTTTAATTGCTGCTTGATAATCTATATCATCGTCTGGAGCTTTAAAAACAGCATCAAAGCTTATTAATTCACGATTTTCATTAAACTCATACTTGCTGAAACGCTCTTCGTTATACTCCTCAGCTTTTGAATAGCTATCAAAAAATCTGATTGTTTTTAGCTTGCCATTTGAATAAAACTCTTTTTCATTACCCAAACCACCTAAATCACACGAAATTTGGAATAAAAAGCAAAGGAATTTTAGAGCTTTTTGAGGTATTTCAAACTCTATATCATCACCATTTTGGCTGAATTTAAACTCTTCACCAGCTCTTTGGATAATTATCACACCATCTTCTGTGTTTACTTCGTAATCCCCGCTATCGTCATCATCATAATTATTATTGCTTGCCAAAGAATAGCACCAACTAGGCATAGTCATAGCTTCGCACTCATCAAACATATAATCTAAATTGGCTTTATCACTTACAATCCAGTCTTCAAATGATTGATTAAGCGCAGAACACTCCCTAAACATAGTATTCATATCTTCTGCTTTGCTTACCTTCCAACTATTAAGCGAGCTATTAAACTTCTTACAATCTTCAAACATAGAACTCATATCAACAACAGAACCAACATTCCATTTATCTAATGGCTGGTCAAATTTTGAGCAGCCACTAAACATATAAGTTATATTTGTTACAGAACTTACTTCCCAGTTATTAAGCGGTCTATTAAATTCTTCGCATCCATTAAACATACAACTCATATCAGTTACATTTGATACATCCCAGCTCTATATGCCTGAAAAATCCTTTCTTTTTATTTCGTTGTAATCCTCATCTTCATAAAAAAGATTGCTCATATCAGTAATGCCACTCACATCGATATCGCCTAGATTTATGCTTTCATTTTTAATAAGCTCTTGTAGCTCAACTTTGGTTTTTTGGTGCATATTTTGCCATTTTTTACCCTTTTTTGATTTTAGTTTTGTATTTTTTTATAATTTTTCAATTCCACCTAAGTTTTAGCCTTTGTATAAAAAATTAAAATTCACTCCTTGCACACCTCCAAAACATATTTTTTTATTTTTCAGAATTATATAAAATCAAACAGACACTTTTATGTCGTATTAAAAAATATTTTTATCCAATCTTCTTTTTGTAGCTCAATGCTAGTTTTATTGCTTTTATCACCCTTTTTTCTATTTGCACTACCCATTCCGCCAGGGTGCGCTACAACATAGATTTTGCTTTTGTTATATTTTAAGCCATTTTGTGTGAAAATAAAGTCATTAAATAATGACATTTTTGGTGTTTTAAACCCTAGCGCTTCTAAAATAATTTCATAAGTCATCTTACCAAGAGTTATGATATATTTGGGCTCTAGAATTTCTACAAGCTCTTTAAAAATTTCTTTATCAGTGGAAATTTTGGCTTTTGTAATGTGTGCTGAAGTATTTATTGTGCGATATCCTAGCGAAATGTTTGTGAAAAATAAATCGCTATATCGCTTTTTATCTATATTGGGATAGCCGATGCTGGCAAATAATTCTACTAAATTTTTATCAGTTACAAAAGGTCTTAAACCATCTAAATATTGTATCTTTTCATATTCATTTGGACTTAGTAAATTTATCTTAGAAATGTTTTCTAGTGTTTTTCCGCCGTCAAAATCTGTATTGCCCCAGTCTTGCCCCACAAGCAAGATTCTTATTTTTGGAGTATCTATTTCATAGCCTAGACCTTGCCAATAAGTCCATAGGTTTATTGCTTTTTTACACTCATCACACCACTTGAAATTTGCGTGTTTTTTATATTCGTAATTTTGTCTTGCTCGTTCTATAAGGGATAAATATTTTTGCTTTTTATCTCTCATTTTTTGCCTTTTCTAAGCACTTTAGTAATTATAACAAACAAAACTGACCCCTTATTTCTTTTATATACCTCTCCATCTCCGCTAGTATTTCATCGGCTAGGCTTTGTGGCTCAATGACCTTTATGCGCGGAAGGTAGTAGAAAATCAGCGGTTTTATCTCCATAGGATGCGTGATTTGGATCTCTATTTCTATGCTACCATCGCTATTTTCTCGCATTATTTGCTGATTTGGCAGTGGCTTGCGCTCAAAAAATTTTCTTATCCCTTTATCTACGCACAATCTTACATAAAATTTCTCGTTTATATCAAACCACACTGAATGAGCACTTTTAATGCGGTTTTCTAAACTCGCATCTATCTTAAACTTGCTAGGTAGAATTTTTATCTCTTTTATGCTTTTTAGATGAAATTTTTTGAGCTTTTGGCCAGCCATTGCAAGCAGATACCAAAAGCCATCAAATAGCGCAATCTTAATGGGTGAGAGCCTGTGAGTTTTGCTAAAATACAGCAGCTCTATTTCATTGTGGCTTGCGATGACGCTTTCTAAATTTTCTATTAGCTCAATGTTCTTTTTTTCTAGCTTTTCAGTATTGAGATTTACAAAAATCGGGTGATTTAGCCCCGCGCTTATGCCTTTTAGCAAGCCATGCGCCTTGGAGTAAAACTCGCTGCCTACATTTTTTGCCATTTTATCAAGCACCGCTAGAATGATTTGATTTTTGTCTTTTGGGTCTATTTTGCTCTCATCTATGCTCCACAGCCTGCCATTTCGCACAGCTCCGTATTTGGCTAGCACGCCGTTTAGATCACGCTGGATAGTGCGTTCGCTCACGCCTAATTTCTCTGCGATTTGGCTGGTGCTAAGTGGCGTTTTTGCGATTAGCTTACAGATTTCATTTATGCGCCAAAAACGCTCGTTTTGTTCTTTTTGGATTTCTTTCATACCTTGCCTTTTTTGGATTTTTAAAATTTTAACATAAATGACAAAAATTTGTCTGCTAAGCACAAAGCTTAAATCACCGCTTAAAAGATTAATTTCATTAGCGAGTTTTGCGAAAGTAAAGCGTGGTAATAAAAAATAATGCTTGAATTTACCTAATTTATGCCTTTAATTTACATAACTTCGTTACAATCTCTCGCAAATTTTAAACAACCGAAAGGATAAAGATGAAAAAATACCTTTACATGATGGCTTGCGCGCTGGCGTTTATAGCGTGTGCGGGCAACAATGGCGTGGCGTTTGGCGATATAGAAAATAAAAGCCTAATTATCGATAAAATCATCGTTTCAGGCAAAACCTTTATGCCATCGTCTTTACAAGATGACAACGCAAGCATTTCATTTTCAAAAGCTGATTACAACGGCTTTGCGGGCTGTAATAGTTTTTTTGGCTCGTTTAGTTTAAATGGCAATAAAATCACCTTTGCAGGCAATGGTGGCGCTACAAAAATGCTTTGCCCGTCTGAAGTGATGGCTTTTGAGGATACTTTACTTTCGCATTTACGCGGTGAATTCACGCTTGGCAAAGAAAACGATAAATTAATCTTACAATCAAAAGAAATTAAAATTTATTTTAAATAATTTAAATTGCTAAGGGTTTTTATTCGCGCAAGTTCTTGCGATAAATAATGTATCAAGCATGCTTTAAAGCCTTGCTTGTAATGTTTTTGTAAGCAAATGGGTTTTAAGGCGCAATTTTTATTTACGCAAGATAAATTATCGCTAAATCTCGCATTGGTTTAAAATTTAAGGCTACTTCACTCCTTAATAAGCGGTAAATTTGAGAGCAATTCTTTGAGTTTGATTTGCACCTTTGGCAAATGTTCAGCTACGCTAAGCCCTACTACTTGGGTGTTTTGGCTTATTAAATTTATGGCATTTA
>SPMW01000034.1 GCA_009827235.1 Candidatus Campylobacter infans
TCGCATTTGACGCGCTTAAAAATTTTTCTTTAAAGCTATCTAGTCCGTTAAAATTTAACTCTAAGGCATTTTGAAAATCTGCGTTAATTTGGTCTATTTGGCTTACTGGCGCGATACAATCCCAATAAAAATCGTGATTGTAAATTTGTGCTGCGTTATTAAAAAGTGCGCCGTTTGTTTGCTTGATGATATCGTATAAACTAGCGTTTTCTAACCTACTGTTTTGGATTAGATTGTTAAGGTTATTTACATAGTTTTGATGGTGTTTGCCGTGGTGAAAATAAAAAGCAGTTGGGCTTAAAAAATCATCAAAGCTGTCTTTTTCATAAGATAATTTTCGTAATTCAAACATTTTTATTCCTTTTGTAATTTTTAATAATAAACTTAAAATTTTGATTATAGATAAAATTTCCTTGTGTTTTTGTAAATTTTAATTCAATAATTAAAATTTCAAAAGTTAATTTTTAAAAATACATTAAATTTTATTATATTTAATAGATATTTATTAAAATTTGAATAAAATCGCGCCAAATTTTAATGCGAGGTGAAAAATGGCGCTAAAAGAGGCTGAGTTTATTTGGAAAGATGGTGCTTTAATTAAATGGGCAGATGCTACCACGCATATTTTAAGCCACTCTTTACATTATGGAAATGCCGTATTTGAGGGCATTAGAGCGTATAAGCTTAAAAATGGTTTTGGGATTTTTCGCTTACAAGAGCATACAAAAAGGCTTTTTAATTCAGCTAAGCTTTGCTTGCTAGAAATTCCATTTAGCGTTGATGTAATCAATAACGCGCATATTGAAGTAATGAAAAAAAATAGCTTTAATGATAATGTTTATTTGCGCCCGATAGTATTTTTAGGATATGGCAAAATGGGCGTTAGCCACATCGGCTGCCCTGTAAATGTAGCAGTTGCTGCGTGGGAGTGGGGCGCATATATGGGCGAGGAAGCCTTAGAAAATGGCATTAAGGTTAAAATTAGCTCTTGGGCAAAACCGGGCGCAAATACAATGATGGCAAAGGCCAAAGCAAGTGCGAATTATTTTAATTCACAAATGGCTGGCTATGATGCCATAACGGCTGGCTATGACGAGGCGCTCTTGCTTGATCCACAAGGTTTTATAGCAGAAGGTCCAGGAGAGTGCTTTTTTATGGTGCGTGATGGCGTGATTATAACGCCACCAAATGATACTAGCTTAGAGAGCATAACCCAAAGCACAGTAATAGAAATTGCCCATGATTTAGGCTATGAAGTGCGCCGTGAAAGAATCAGCCGTGATAGCGCTTATATGGCTGATGAAGCATTTTTTACAGGCACAGCAGCTGAGGTTACGCCTATTACAAATATTGACGGACGCAAAATCGGCTCAGGCAAAAGAGGCGAGATTGCCAAAAGATTACAAGATGCGTATTTTGAAGCAGTTACAGGGCGCAATAAAAAATACGATCACTACATCACTTATATAGATTAAGGATAAAAATGCCAGCAGATTTAAATGATTATTTTAATAAAAACAACAACAACTCCAACGGCCAAAAAAGCGGTATGCCAAAAATGGATTTTAATATGCCAAAAATGCCAAATTTTAATAAATTTTCAGGTTTGATTTATGCGCTAATTGTGATTATTGCGGTTTTAATCATAGCAAGGCCTTTTGTTGTGATAAACTCAGGCGAAGTAGGCATTAAATCAACAGCGGGCAAGTTTGATTTAAATCCTTTAAATGCGGGTTTTCACTTTTTTGTGCCTTTCATACAAGAAGTTCGCGTAGTAGATATAAAGGTGCGCCAAATAAATTACACCTCAAGCGAAGGTCGCAACGAAGCAAATATGCGCGGCAGCGGTATAGAAACAAAAGATACAATTTCAGTGCTTGATTCTCGTGGTTTGCCAGTTTCTGTGGATATTACCGTTCAATACAGCCTAAATCCACAAAACGCGCCACAAACCATCGCATCTTGGGGTTTTAGCTGGGAAAATAAAATAATTGATCCAGTGGTGCGAAATGTCGTGCGCTCAGTTACTGGTAAATACACAGCCGAAGAACTACCAGAGCGCAGAAATGAAATCGCCGCTGCCATTGATGCAGCCATTAGACAAGATATAGATAAGCAAGCAAACCAGCCAGTATCGCTAGCTAGCGTGCAATTACGCGAAATCATCTTGCCAGCAAAAGTTAAAGAGCAAATCGAGCGCGTTCAAATTGCTAAGCAAGAAGCAGAACGCACCAAATACGAAGTAGAAAAAGCAAACCAAGAAGCGCTTAAAAAAGCCGCTCTTGCCAAAGGT
The DNA here is from genome assembly GCA_009827235.1 of Candidatus Campylobacter infans. GTDB lineage: Bacteria > Campylobacterota > Campylobacteria > Campylobacterales > Campylobacteraceae > Campylobacter > Campylobacter infans. The sequence continues at coordinate 2,294 of SPMW01000034.1, forward strand.
ACGGCTGAGGCTGTAAAAATAGAAGCACAAGGCAAGGCAGATGCTGTTAAGATCGAAGCTGCTGCGCAAGCTTATGCAAATAACGAAATCGCAAAAAGCTTGACTAATAATCTTTTAAATCTCAAACAAATAGAAATTCAAAAGCACTTTAACGAAGCATTAAAAGAAAACACAGATGCAAAAATATTCCTAACCCCTGGCGGTGCCGTGCCAAATATCTGGGTAGATACCAAAGATCCAGCAAAGCAAAGCGCGATAAATAAATAATTTTTATTCTTTTTCGTTGCGATTTTTATCGCAACGATGATTAAAATTTTAAGTTTTTTAATATTTGTAGTAAATTTTAAAAGAATAAATTTTAAAATTTACTAAATAAAGCGCGCTTGCTCTAAGCAAGCAAGCCAAATAAAAGGTTTTTTTAGTATAATTGCGCCAAAATTTTTAAGGCCAAAAATGCTAGGTAATTTAATTAGTAAAATTCGCAAACCACAAAGCGCACCAAATGAAGCTCCAAGCCACTGGATTAAATGCCCAAGCTGTAATTCGCTGATGTATTATAAAGAAGTTCATGCTTGTTTTAATGTATGCCCAAAATGCGCTTATCATATGCGAATAAGCGCAAAAGAGCGCGTGAAATTATTAGCCGATGTGGATACTTTTAAAGAATTTGATGAAAATTTACAACCAAACGATCCATTAAAATTTGTGGATAAAAAAAGCTATAAAAAACGCATAGATGAAAGCGTGGCAAAAACAGGGCGTTATAGCTCGGTGATTTCTGGGGAGTGTTGCATTGAAGAGCTAAAAGTTCAGCTTGTGGTTTTTGATTTTAGTTTTATGGGCGGTTCGCTTGGCTCGGTTGAGGGAGAAAAAATCACCCGCGCAGTAAAACGCGCCATATCTTATAAACAACCGCTAATAATAGTAAGCGCAAGTGGCGGAGCAAGAATGCAAGAGAGTAGTTTTTCTTTAATGCAAATGAGCAAAACTAGCGCAGCCTTACAGCTTTTAGCACAGGCTAAATTGCCTTATATTTCGGTGCTAACTGATCCTACGATGGGCGGTGTTTCGGCTAGTTTTGCGTGGCTTGGGGATATTATTATTGCTGAGCCTGGCGCGTTAATAGGCTTTGCAGGACAAAGGGTAATAGAACAAACCATTAAAGCGACCTTGCCACAAGGTTTTCAAAGGGCGGAGTTTTTATTAGAGCATGGATTAATTGATGCCATAGTTGAGCGTGGCGAGCAAAAAGCATATATAGCGCAAGTGCTAAGATTTTTACTAAAATAAAAATGATAGAAATAAATGTGTTTTCTTGCCAAAAAGCAAAAGATTTTGATGAGATTAAAGATTATATTAAAAATAGCCTGCCTTGGGCTAAGATTCAAAATATAAATAAATTTAACGCAAACATATCAAAATCCCAAGCCCTAAAAGCAAATTTTAAAAGTGAAAATAGCCAAGACGCATTAAAACAAAACGCGCAAAAATCTTATGAAATTGTGTATTTGCCGTGTATAAATGCCTATAATATCGCCCTTGATGAAAAGGGCATTATGCTTGATAGTAAAGGCTTTGCTAGTTTGTTAGAAAATAAAAGCAGGGTTAATTTTTTCATAGGCGGAGCTTATGGATTTTCAAACGATTTTAAAAACAAGATGCAAAAAGTTATTAGTTTTTCGCCCTTAACAATGGCTCATAAAATCGCAAAACTTGTGCTTTTTGAGCAGATTTATCGCGCATTAAGCATAAATGCTAAGCACCCATATCACAAATAAAGGATAAAAATGCAAACAAAACTTTACACCTTATACGCTACTATTTACATCGCGCTTATGTGGATGATAGTTTTTAGCACTTATAGTGGCGAATACACAATTAAAATTTTAAAGCAAGAAATTACTTTTAGCGTGGCTACTTGGGTTGTTATACCGCTTGTGATTTTGGCAGTTTTAAGCATTTTACATATGATTTATCATAGTATGAAAAGCTTTTTTGATGCAAGGGCGCTTAAAAATGACTTAAATCTTTATAATGCTATGGCAAAAGAAGTATTTTTGGGCTTAGAAAGTAATAAAGAGTTTAAAACTAAGTTTTTTGATAGTTCGGCTGAGGTTACTAAAAGCTTAAATCCGTGGATAAAAAGCACACAGCACAAATTTAGCGATGATGAGCTAAATCTGGCTTATGAGGCTTTTATAAAGGTTAAAAATGGCCAAATCGCCGAGCTTAGACGATTTAGATTGCTTAAAAATAATCCTCTCTACATACAAAACGAAAAAAACAAAATTTTAGCCGATCACAAATACGCTATAAATGTGCTAAATGACAGCAGCGATTTAGATGAGGGCTTGAAAAAATGCGCGATTAAAGCGTTGATTGATTGTGGTAATTGCGAACAAATAAATAAATATATAAATGAGCTAGATTTTGAAAGTATTAAAATTTTAATTTCACGCTACGCAAATAAAGACTTAGAGCTAAAAGGCAACGAATTATTTAATATATTAAGCAAAAACGAACTTAGCGCAAATGAATATCTACAAATCGCTAAAATTTTAAAGAAAAAAATTGCGCCTGATTCTTTAATTGCTATATTTAAAGAATTAAAAAGCGTTCAGCAAAACGCCACAGAAAGCTATTTGTATATACTTTATGATTTACAAATGATAGATGAATTGCGCTCAGCTCTTTTAGCTAGCGAAGGCGATGAATACCCGCGCATCGATGCCTTACTTTTCTTGCGCGAACACGGCAAAATGATAAAAGCAGATTTTATTTACAATTTATAAAAGCGCAAATTTTAATATAAACAAGGATAATTATATGGAGCAAATGACAATTTATGGCTATGAAAAATTAACAAATGAGCTAAAAAATCTTAAATTAGTAGAGCGACCTGAGGTGATAAAAGAGCTTGATATTGCGCGCTCTCACGGCGATTTAAAAGAAAACGCTGAATATCAAGCCGCCAGAGAACGCCAAAGATTTATAGATGGGCGTATAGCTGAACTTGGCAAGCTAATAAATGAAGCTGAGGTGATTGATCCATCAAGCTACGAGCATAATATAGTAAAATTTGGCTCAACCGTTAGTTATGAGGATTTAGACACTGGCAAAAGCGCTACATACACGATAGTTGGAGCCATAGAAAGCGATTTAGATAAAGGTTTAATTAGCGCAAATACGCCACTTGCTAAGCAACTAATGGGGCGTAAGATAGGCGATCAAATAGAGCTAAACTTGCCAAAAGGACAAGTTGAGATTGAAATAACTAATATTTGCTATAAAGCCATAAAATTTTAAAGGACGCAAAATGAGCATAAAAGTAGGGATTTTAGGCGTTGGTGGATATACTGGTTTAGAGCTTGTAAAATTAATCAAAAATCACCCAGAATTTGAGCTAAGTTATGCGGCCACGACCTCTAAAAATTCACTTTCAAATATTTTTACTCAGCTTAATGGCGTAATAGATTTAGATGTTAATGTGGTGAATGTAAGCGAGTTAAAAGAGCGCGCCGAGCTTGTATTTATGGCTATGCCACATACTCAAAGCATGAATTATATAAAAGAGTTACCACAAGATTTTAAAATTGTAGATCTTTCGGCTGATTATCGCATTAGCTTAGAAAATTACGAAGCGCATTATGCTCATCATATTGATATTTTAGGGCTTAAACGCGCTACTTATGGCTTGGTTGAGATTAACCGCCAAGCTATCGCAAACTCTACTTTAATCGCAAATCCTGGGTGTTATCCTACTTGCTCTTTGCTTGCGGCCTTGCCTTTTGCTAAATTTTTAAATCCAAAAGATGGATTAATCATCGATGCAAAAAGCGGTTTAAGCGGAGCTGGTAAAGCCTTAAAAGAAAGCTCGCATTTTGTAAGCGCAAATGAAAATTGCACGCCTTATAGCCCTTTTACACATCGCCATTCAATCGAAATTAAAGAGCATTTTGAAAAATCCACAAATGCTAGCTTTGATGTGCTTTTCGTTCCGCATTTGTTGCCATTAAATCGCGGTATGATAGCAAGTATTTATGCGAGCATAAAAGATGAATTTTGCGATATTGAGCCATTAGAAATTTTAAAGCAATTTTATAAAGATGATAAGTTTATTCGCATTTTAAACACCCCGCCTTGTATCAAAAATGTAGCAGGGACGCATTTTTGCGATATTTACGCCAAAAAAATGGGCAATAAACTTTGGGTTTGTTCTAGTATTGATAATTTATTGCGCGGGGCTAGCTCACAAGCTATGGCAAATGCAAATATTCTTTGCGGGTTTGATGAAAACTTAGCATTGCCTGAGCTTGGCTGTGGCATTTAGCTGATTAAAATTTGCCATTTTAAAATTTGGCAAATTTTAAAGGCAGAATTTTAACTAAATGCTTTTAAGAAGTTTTGATGATTGAAATTTTACCTGATGCTATTTTTTTAAGTGATTCACACGAAAATATCGATAAACGCGCATTTTTACGACTTTTAAAAGCTTTTAAAAGCCAAAAAGAACCCTTACCAAGGCAAATTTTTTTGCTTGGTGATATGTTTGATTTTTTAACCTTTACTACTTATTCAAAACAATTTTTTAGCGAATACATCACACTTTTAAATGAACTTGGCAAGGATTGTGAGATTTTTTATTTTGAGGGCAATCACGATTTTAATTTGGCTGGGATTTTGCCAAATGTGCGGGTTTTTGCGCTTAATGCTCAGCCCGCGCTTTTTAGTTTTAAGGGCTTGAAAGTAGCGATTGCTCATGGTGATATATTTTTGAGTTTTAAAGAAATGCTAGCGCTTAAAATTTTAAGAATTAAGCCACTTTTATGGGTGCTAAATTACATCGATACGGCGCTAAATTTTAAAATTTCAAAGAAAATTTTAAAATTTCAAAACCAAAAAAAGCTAGATTATAAAATTTCAAATTTCACAAATAAAATGATCCCAAGGCTACGCAAATATAACGCTGATGTGGTGATTGAGGGGCATTATCATCAAGGCATTAGCGCGCAGATTGAAAAAATATTTTATATAAACCTGCCTTGTTTTGCGTGCGAACAAAGTTTTTTTATGCTAGAATGCGCAGACTTTAAACTTAAAGTAACAAAAAGGAGCCTTAATGTTTGATGATAATGTCTTAAAAACGGGCTCAGGCGAGATGGAGCTTGTTGATTTTCGCATTTTTAAACGCGGAACAACTGAGAGCGATGTTTATGAAGGAATTTATGGGGTAAATGTCGCAAAGGTTAAAGAAATCATCAAGATGCCAAATTTGACTGAGTTGCCCGGCACACCTGATTATATAGAAGGTATTTTTGATTTGCGTGGTGTGGTGATCCCTGTTATCAACCTGGCGCGCTGGATGGGAATAGATCCGCCAAGTGAGAGGATTTTAAAACCGCGCGTTATTATTTCAGAATTTTCTAATATTTATATAGGTTTTATTGTCCATGAAGCAAAGCGCATTCGCCGAATAAATTGGAAAGATATCGAGCCAGCAAATTTTACAGGTGGCGGAGCAGGCGGTGGAGCCTTAGATAAAAGCAAAATCACCGGCGTAACGCGTATAGAAAATGATGATGTTTTATTGATACTTGATCTTGAGAGCATAGTTCAAGAACTTGGCATCTATCAACCTAAGCTAGATCTTGATATACAAGAAGTTTCGCGCTTAGATGGCTTTGCTCTTGTGCTTGATGATAGCATAACAGCCCGCCATTTAGTAAGCGATGCTCTAAGCAAAATGGGCTTAAAAGTAATAGAAGCAAAAGATGGAGTAGAAGGCTTTGAAAAGCTTAATGATTTATACGCTTTATATAAAGAAGATTTAGAAAATAACCTTAGAATAATTATTTCTGATGTAGAGATGCCACAAATGGACGGCTTTCATTTTGCAGCCAGAATGAAAGAAGATAAAAGATTTATCAATATTCCTATTATTTTTAATTCATCTATTAGTAATCAATTTAGTGAAATTCAAGGCAAAGAAGTTGGTGGGGATGGATATTTGACTAAATTTAATGCCACACAACTTTACAATGAAGTAATTCGCGTTTTAAATGAACGCAAAAAAGCCATTCAAGGAGGTGCTTAATGGACGACATGCAAGAATTATTAGAAGATTTTTTAGTTGAAGCATTTGAGTTAATTGAGCAAATCGATCACGATTTAGTTGAGCTTGAAGCAAATCCAGATGATTTAGAGCTATTAAATAGAATATTTCGCGTAGCGCATACGATTAAGGGTAGTTCTTCGTTTTTAAATTTTGATATTTTAACTGAACTTACGCATCATATGGAAGATGTGCTAAATAAAGCGCGCCGTGGCGAGCTAAAAATAACGCCTGATATTATGGATGTGGTGCTAAAATCAGTAGATATGATGAAAAATTTGTTATTTAGCATAAGAGATAATGGCTCAGACACAGCAGCTGGCATAGATATAAATGAAATTTGTAAGCATTTAACGGCATTAAGCGAGGGCGAAGAGCTAAGTGCTAAGCCAGAGCCAGAGCCAGAACCTGTTTCTAACCAGGCACTTTCTACTGGTCCATCTGATGATGTAGATCCTAATACTCTAAGCGAAGAGCAAGTAGAATCAGAAATTGAGCGTTTATTAAAACTTCGCAAAGCAGAAGATGAAGCAAGACGCGCACAAAAAAATGCTGCCAAACCAGCGTCAGCCACACAAGCTACGCCAAAAAATGAACCTAGCCCAGCACCTGCTACGCCAAATCCTACCCCAGCAGCAAATAGCGAGGCTAACAAAACAAGCCCTAATGCTCCCACAAAATCTAGTTCAAGCTCTATGGATCAAACAATTCGCGTAGAGGTAGCAAGGCTTGATTATTTAATGAATCTAGTAGGCGAGTTAGTTCTTAGCAAAAACCGCTTATTAACAATTTATAACGATGTAGAAGAGCGTTATGAGGGTGAGCAGTTTTTAGAAGAGCTAAATCATATAGTTTCATCGCTAAGCTTAGTAACTACTGATGTGCAATTAGCCGTGATGAAAACGCGTATGCAACCTATTGCTAAGGTATTTAATAAATTCCCGCGCGTGGTGCGTGATTTAGGGCGCGATTTAAATAAGCAAATTGATTTAGAAATTAGCGGTGAAGAAACCGAGCTTGATAAATCAATAGTAGAAGAAATAGGCGATCCGCTAACGCATATCATTCGTAATTCTTGCGATCACGGCATAGAAGAGCCAGCTTTAAGAGCAAAAGCTGGTAAAAATGAGCGTGGCAAAATACAATTAAAAGCTTATAATGAAGGCAATCACATAGTAGTAGAAATAGTAGATGATGGCAAGGGCATCGATGCTGATCTTATACGACAAAAAGCCGTTGAACGCGGGATAATCACTGAAAACGAAGCTGATATTATGACAGATAAAGAAGCTTTTGGCATTATATTTAGACCTGGTTTTTCAATGGCTCAAAAGCTTACAAATGTAAGTGGTCGTGGCGTGGGTATGGATGTTGTTAAAACAAATATAGAAAAACTTCACGGAATGATAGATATAGATAGTGAAGTAGGCAAAGGCACTACCATTAAGCTTAAAATTCCATTAACCCTAGCTATTATTCAATCGCTCTTAGTTGGCACACAAGAAGAAGTTTATGCCATACCATTAGCAAATGTAAGCGAAACCGTGCGCGTGCCAATTGATAATATCTACACAATCGAAGGCAAAAATGTGCTTAGATTAAGAGATGAGGTGCTAAGTTTAGTAAGACTTAGCGATCTTTTTGGCGTAAAACAAGTGCTTGAAAGTGGAGATCAAACCTATGTGGTTGTTATAAATGTGGCTGAGACTAAATTAGGCATAATTGTAGATAATTTAATTGGACAAGAAGAGATTGTTATTAAATCTTTGGGTAATTATCTAGCTGGTATAAATGGCATAGCAGGCGGGACTATACGAGGCGATGGACGCGTAACGCTAATTATTGATGTAGGCGTTATTATGGATATGGCAAAAGAAATAAAAGTAGATATAAGATCTAGCATAGAAAGCGAACAAAAATCATCAGCCAAAGAAAAACCAAGCGATTATTGCGTGCTAATAGTAGATGATTCTAAAATGGATAGAACCATTATGCAAAAATCTCTTGGCCCAACTGGCATAACACTAATGGAAGCAAAAGATGGCTTAGAGGCTTTAAATATCATTAAATCAGGCGATCATCAATTTGATGCTGTGTTAATCGATATAGAAATGCCAAAGATGGATGGCTACACCTTAGCTAGCGAAATACGCAAATACTCTAAATATCGAAATTTACCGCTAATTGCTGTAACAAGTAGAACAAGTAAAAGCGATCGTTTGCGTGGTGTAGAAGTAGGTATGACAGAGTATATAACAAAGCCATACTCAGCCGAATACTTAGAAAATGTCGTTCGCAAGAATATTAAGCTAGTATAAGGATAGAACATGGATAAATTAAATGAAGTTTTGCGTAGGCAAAAACGCCAGGTTGAAAATCCCGCGCAAGTTGATGCTGATGAAGTAGAACAATTAGTAGGCTTTATAGTAGGCGAAGAAGAATACGCTATTCCAATTCTTTATATTAAAGAAATTATTAAACCGATTGAATTTACACGCGTGCCTGGTGTGCCAGATTTTGTTTTGGGCGTATTTAATATGCGCGGAAATGTAACACCTTTGATTGATTTGCGCGTGATGTTTGGGGTACAAAATCCTAAAATCACAGATACCACGCGTTATATAGTAATGGTTTATGAAGATAATGTGGCTGGTTTTGTTATAGATAGATTAACAGAGGCTATAAGAATGAAAAAAAGCAAAATTGATCCGCCACCTGAAACTTTATTACATGCTAAGGGTATGATAGCAGGCATTGGCAAGCGTGATAATAATATTCTTACTATTTTAAAAGCCGAAGGGCTATTAAAACGAGATTTTTAAGGTGTATGCTTGATTAGACTTTGTGTTTTTGATTTTGATAGCACCTTGATGGATGGCGAGACTATTTCGTTTTTGGCTAAGGCTGTGGGCAAAATGGACGAAGTTTCAGCCATTACTGCTCGCGCTATGGCCGGTGAGCTTGATTTTTATGAAAGCCTAAAAGAACGCGTAGCTTTTTTAAAAGGCATTGGCTTAAATGATGCTAAAAAAATCGTAGCAAATTTGCCTATGATGCCTGGCGCTGCTGAGATAATTTCGTATTTAAAAGCTCACGGGATTAAAGTAGTTGTTTTTTCAGGCGGTTTTCATATGGCCACAGATGCCGCTCAAGCTAGGCTTGGTTTTGATATAAATTTTGCAAATGAATTACACCACAAAAACGATATCTTAACCGGCCAACTTGGCGGTGAGATGATGTTTGGGGATTCAAAAGGAAAAATGCTTGCTAGATTGAAGCGTTTTTTAGGGCTTGATAGTAGCGAGGTAGCAACTATTGGCGATGGAGCAAATGATCTTTCTATGTTCAAAGAAGCAAGCACCTGTATAGCATTTTGCGCAAAAGAAATTTTAAAAAATGCCGCAACGCATATTATAGATCGCAAAGATTTGTGTGAAATTAAGAAAATTATATGCTAAAATTATGCGCTTGTTTTATGAGTTTAAAGGATTATAATGTATAAAGATACTAAATTTTCACTTTGGTGCGATTTTATAGAAAGAGATTTTATAAACGCTCAATTTAAGGATTTAATCGCTAAGGGCGTTATAAATGGAGCCACTAGCAATCCTGCCATTTTTAAATCAGCCCTTTTAACAAGCAAGGCATATAAAGAATCCATAAATAGATACATTAAGAAAAAAACTCCAAAAGAACTTTATGAAATTTTAGCCACACAAGATATAAAAGCCAGCGCATATAAGCTTTTGACAAATTACGCAAACGGCGATGATGGCTTTATAAGCATAGAAATAGATCCAAAGCTTTTTGATGATAGTGTAATGAGCCTAAAAGAAGGCAAAAAGCTGTTTAATAGCATAAAAATGCCAAATGTTATGATTAAATTGCCAGCTTGCGAGCGTAGTTATATAGCTATGAGCGAGCTAGTAAAAAAGGGCATAAATGTAAATGCTACCTTGGTGTTTAGCCAAGAGCAAGTTAAAAGCTGCTTGAACGCCTTTTTTAAAGGCTTAAAAGGCTATAAAAAACGCTATCCAAATGCGCCAGAGCCTGAATGCGTTATAAGCATTTTTGTTAGCCGTTTTGATAGAGCATTAAATGATAAATTAAAAGCAGCTGGCATTGAATGCGATAAATACGGCATTTACAACGCCACGCTAGCATATTATCAAATAGAAGAATGCGGGCTAAAAAATGTGCGCGCCCTATTTGCTAGCACGGGCGTAAAAGATGCTAGATTAGCAAAAGATTATTATATAGACGAGCTTTTATTTTCTCACAGCATAAACACAGCCCCACTTGATGCCATCAAAGCTTTTCAAGCACGCGATCATAAGCTTAAAAAGCCAGCCGATAAAGACACGATTTCAAAATTTTTCGTAGCTTGCCAGAATGCGGGCATTAAATACGAAAGCGTTTGTAAGGATTTATTTAATGAAGGAATTAGAAGCTTTAAAGAAGCCTTTGACGATATCTTGGTTTCAATAAAAAATAACGAAATAGATGAAAATTTTAATACAAAAAGCGTTCAAATTTTAAATAAAACAGAACAAAAATCAAATAAATAGTTGAGGTAAGCACATGTCAGTTGATGTAAGCAAGCTTGATTTTAAGCTAAGAGATGAGTTAAATGGCTACTTAGAAGAGTTAATTAGTAGCCACGGGAGCGATTTGCATGTAAAGGCAAATTCAATAATTCGCAAGCGCGTTAATGGTGAGCTTTATCCAGTAGAAAATGCTAGATTTATAAGCACAGCCGAGGGATTAACTCTTGCAAAAGAGCTATTAAGAGGGCGTTTTGATGAATTGATAAGCAAAAAAAGCGTGGATTTTACTTATAAATTAAATGAAAATTTTAGGTTTCGTTCAAATATATTTTTTCAAATGGACGGCGTAAGTGCTGTGTTTCGTGTGATTCCTACGAAAATCCCGCCATTAGAGAGTCTTGGATTGCCTGAGAGTGTGAAAAATTTATGCGATCATGTTCATCGGGGTATGATACTAGTTACAGGCCCTACTGGTAGTGGTAAATCAACCACCTTAGCAAGTATGATTGATTATATAAACAATTGCCGAAAATCCCACATAATCACTATTGAAGATCCTATTGAGTTTATTCACGAAGATAGAGGTTGCGTTATAAACCAACGCAGCGTAGGGCAAGATACGCCAGATTTTGCTAGTGCTTTGCGCGCTGCCTTGCGTGAGGATCCAGATATTATATTAGTTGGTGAGATTCGTGACCTTGAAACACTAACCATTGCTTTAATGGCAGCAGAAACAGGCCACTTAGTTCTAGCTACTTTACACACCAAAGACGCGCAAGAAACAATAAATCGTATTTTGGGTATGTTTAAAGGCCCTGAGTTAGAGCATGCTAAGATGAGTTGCGCTGATGTTATACAAGGGGTTATATCTCAACGCTTATGTCGCAGAAAAGACGGCGGGCGCGTAGCAGCCGTAGAGATTATGCTTCAGAGTCCGCGCATTAAGCAGCTTATTTTGAAAAGTCGCCAAGATGAAATCGGTCAAGCCATCGTTGAAAGTGGTGAAAGTAGCGGTATGCAAACCTTTGACCGCGATTTATTGCGCTTGTTTAACGAGGGCGTTATCACCAAAGAAAACGCTTTAATGGCATCAAGCAAACCAAATGATTTGGCTATATTAATCCAGCAAGCACACGCTAAAATGACAGGCGTAGAAAACGAAAGAGATGTAATATCTCTAAAAGATGTAGATTAAAATTTTAATCTTTTAAGCGCCTTGTAAGCATTACTTGCTACAATTGCGCCCTTATTTTTACACAAAGGATAAACAAATGTTAGAGGGCATCGTTAGAGAGAGTATTAGCTCAAAAGCGACAAAAGCTTTAAGAAAAGATGGTTATCTAATTGCCAACATTTACGCCAAAGGTCTTGCAAATATCAATGCTGCATTTAAAGTAAATGATTTTTTAAGAACTGTTAAAAACAAAGATAGTTTAAAATTTCAAGTTAAAGTAGCAGGCAAAACTTACGAAGTAGTAGTGGTAGAATACCAAAAGCACCCAGTTACAAACGAACTAAAACATGTGGATTTAAAGGTAGTTTTACCTGATGTGGTTAGTAAGTATTATATCCCAGTAGTTGCTAGTGGCACGCCAATAGGGCTTAAAAATAAAGGCTTATTGCTTATAAGCAAACGCCGTTTAGCCGTAAAATGCGCTGGTAAAGATTTGCCAAATAGTTTTGTGATCGATGTAAATCCGCTTGATTTAGACGATAGCGTGCTAGTGCGCGATATCCCTGTGCCAGCAGGCGTTAGTATGGTAGAGCCAGCTAGCGTAGCAGTTCTTGGCGTAGTAAAAGCTAAATAATTTATTTTAAAGCTCGTTTTTGCGGGCTTTTAGTGTATTCTAAATGATTCTTTTAATAGCCTTAGGTAATGTAGGCGATAAATACCAAAACACCAGACACAACGCAGGCTTTATGCTAGCTGATTTGCTGCTAAACGATGGCGATTTTAGCGATATTAGCTCTGCCAAATTTAAGGGCAGTTTATATAAAAAAAGCTCACTTTTGATCCTAAAACCAAGCACTTTTATGAATGCGAGCGGGCAAAGCGCGCTAATTGTGCGCGAGTTTTACAAGCCTGAACGCGTAATGGTAGCCCATGATGATATTGATTTAAATCTTGGCGATTTACGCTTTAAGCTAGGCGGGAGCAGCGGCGGACACAACGGCATAAAATCCCTTGATGCGATGATTGGCAACCAATACGAGCGCATTCGCATAGGGGTTGGGCGCGGTGAGTGTGGTGTGATAGATTTTGTGCTGGGTAAGTTTAGCGATGATGAAAAGGCCTTGCTAGATCCCGTGCTGCAATCAGCTAAAAGTGCGGTGTATTCGGCTCTAAATGGCGCCGATATAAAAGAATTAAGCTCAAAATTTAGCCTAAAAGCCAAAAAGCAAAATTAATCTTTATAAGCCTTTAAATCTTTTCAAAATTTCAGCCCAAGCAAATAAATTTTAAAATTTACTTTGTGAAATTACGGCGTTTATAACAAAATGAAATTAAAATTTACTTTGTGAAATTTGCTCCCAAGCCATTTTTGAGTTTTACCAACTCAGCACACGCAAAGCCAAAGTTTATAAACCACGCAAAACTCAGCAAACCACGCCCAAACCGCACATTAATTCAATCCACAAAACCACAAATTTTAAAATTTCTCCATTAGGCAATGATGTAATTAACGAATTTTAAAATTTACAGCTTTTATTTTTACATTATTGTTTTACTCGTTTAATTTCGCATAAATTTTTAAAATTTTAAAGCAAACCACTCACGCAAAGCCATAAATTTTAAAACTTCACCTCACCAAGCAACCAAACACACGCCACCTTAGCAATTTTAAAACCCCGCAAACTCCCCAACTTCATAAACCCCGCAAAGCTCAGCAAACCACGCCCAAACCGCGCATTAATTCAATCCGCAAAACCACAAATTTTAAAATTTTTATATATTTTTTGCGCGGATTTTGTTTATTAAGTTTAAAATTTAGTGTTTAAAATTTATGATTTTATGCTTTTGATTTAATGCTTTATCGCGCGTTTTTGTTTGCGCCCGCTCGCGTGTTTTTAACCACGCAAGCCAAACTAAACGCACCCGCCCGCCACATTCTTAGCCACACACTGCGTTTTTTTTTGCGTTCGTCCGTACTAACTATGCCACACTCTTAGCTACGCGATTTTATGCTCCACGCTAAGCCACCAAGCCAAATGCGCCAGCCACGCGTTTTTTTTTTTTTTGTTCGCACGCCCACGCGCCAAGCCACTTAAACGCCACGCGCTAAATTCGCCCGTCTGCGCCTTGCCACACTATCAGTCACGCGCTAAATCCATTTGCCTGCTACGCGTTTTTTTTATTATTTTAAATTTCGCATGGATTTTAAAAATTTTTATTAATTTTTTTGCGGTTTTTTATGCGCGGTTTTATTTTTAAAATTTGCTTTTTTTTAGTTTAAATTCCGCACGGATTTTTTAAAATTTACTTTTAAAATAAGCATTTTTGGCTTTAAAATTTCGTGTTTATTTTAAATTTGCGTTTTTACGCTCTTTATTTAATGTTTTATTTTACGTTTTTTTTGCGCCCGCTTGCCACGCGTTTTTTTTGTTTGTCTGTCTGCGCCACATTTTTAGCCTTGCGCTTTTATGCCACACCCGCCACGCGTTTTTTTTTTTTTTGTTCGTGCTATTCGCGCGCCTGTTTTGCGCGTTTTTTGTAGTTTAATTCCGCGCGGATTTTGAAAAATATTTTTGAAATTTTAAAATTAAAAGATTTTTGAGATTTAAAATTTAAAGAATAAAAATAAAAAGCCCCGCTAAATTTTAAAATTTAGCAGGGAGATTTAAAAATTAATTATGCATTTTGTGGCTTAATTTGCCTTACCACCAGCAGCCCCATTATTACCAGTACCACCAGTAGTTGTAGTGCTAGTTCCAAATATGCTAGATCCGCCGACTTTTATGACACATTCAGCACCGGTAGGTTTCTGACCACTAGTTGCTGCTTTAGTCTCCTCACACATGGTTTTAAGACCATCCATTGCCCATAGAGTGTTGCAGATAGCATCCGTACCTTTTTTTATGAGTATTTTACCGGTTGCATCATCTTTATCCGTACCTGAACCACCTTTTTTCTCAATTGATATAGTAGCGCAAGTTTTTTTGCCTACTTTTACTTCGCTGGGTACATTTGTCATCTTAGTCATATCTGAATTAAAATCACCCTGAGCTGTATAATACGCTGCTATGTCGCTTACTGCGATGCCTATATTTGTGGCCGCTTTTGATAGC
>SPMW01000035.1 GCA_009827235.1 Candidatus Campylobacter infans
GTCTTTAAAATTTTGTGATTTTGCGTTTTTGAAATTTTATAAATTCTTTAAAATTTGGCGTAGGTTGGGTTGGCTTTGGGTGCGCGCAAGGCGATTAGGGCAGGGTGGTTTGGCGCGTGGCTAAGAGTTTGCGGGCGTGGTTTTCTTTTTAGATAATGGCGTGGCACGAATGGCTAGCGGAGTAGGCGGGCAAATGCGAACCGGCGCGCGCGGTGGGTGGTTTGGCTAGTTGTGTGCGCGCACGCGGATTTTATAAAGGCGGGGCGAGCTTGGATTTTTGGTGCGTGGTTTAAAAATTAACTTTTAAACTTTTGGTGGTTTGGCGGATAAAAATTTGCTTGGCGTGGGTTAAAATTTGGCGGATTTATTGAATTAAATTTTAAAATTTTATTTTGGCTAGGAATTTGGCGTGTTTGGTTTGTGGTATGTTGAACTAAGTTTAAATTTTAAATTTGCTTTTATAATTCAACTAAAAAACTTACTAATTTACTTTAAGTAAAAGTTGCGTTAAAATTTTTAAATTTTCTTTTATAATTCAACTAAAAACTTACTAATTTACTTTGAATAAAAGTTGCATAATTTATTTTTATAAATAGGCATAGATTTTACAAAATATGCATTAAAAAAATAAAAATTAGCATTAAAATTTCATAAATTTGGCATTATGTTTTGTGAAATTTTAAAGCCTTACACCCATGGACTAGTTAGAAGTTCATTAAGTCCAAAATGCTCGAAAAGTGCGCTACAAAGGGCGCTACAAATCCCAGCAAATACGCCAGCTAGCATATCATCACCCATCACGCCAAGCCCACCTTTTACATTTTTGTCAATTTTGCCAATTATGCTGGGCTTGCTGATATCAAAAATGCGAAAAAACACAAGCCCCAAAACCGCGCCAAGCACGCCACTAGCGCCAAGAGCAATAGCAAGCCACACGCCAGCAACTTCGTCTATTACGATATGGCTTGCATCGTGGCTTTTGGTTTGGGCTTCGTAAGCATCGATGATTTTAATGCTAAATAAAAACAGCGTGATGCTCGCTAAAAATAGAGTTTCTCGCCCTAAATATTCATAAATAAAATACGCAATAATCGCGCCCGCTACGCTTCCCCAAGTCCCTGGTGCAGGGCGCAAAAATCCCACATAAAAAAAACTCACAAAAATTTTTTTCATTTTTATCCTTTAAATTTACTTAAAATTTATGAAATTTCTAAAATTTTAAAAATAATTTTTGCTAAAAAACTAGCATAAATTTTAAATTTTAAAAATAATTTTTCATAAAAAACTAGCCAAAAAATTTTAAAATTTTAAAATATATCTTTAAATCTGCCTTAATTATAATTTAATTTAACGAGCTAGTTTGATAAAGTCGCATTAATTGCTCATAAAAGTCGCGCTGGTCGTGCTTTTCTAAGATCCCGCGATTTGCAAATAAATCATCATAAATGCGCTGTAAAGATTTAAATCTATTTGGATAAAGTGCGTCTAAGATTATGGCTGAGATTTTTTTGCGCATTAAAATCGCTGGCGGCATAAGCCCGGCAAAAAGCAATTCTTTAAGCGTGGCTTGGCTGTATTTTATGTGATGATGATCGCCGTGTGGGCAGGTTTTCGTGCTTGTGAGCGTGTGGCAAATTTCACAATAAAACATCTGGGGCATTACAATCAGCTCCAACCCCAAACGCTCGCAAACTTCATCAAGCAGGGTGTTTGCTTGATTGTTATCATAAAATAATCCAATGCCTGCGTGGTTTTGTCCTATTACTATTTTATTTGCGCCAAAATTCTTAGCTGTGATGACTTCAAGCACGGGATTTATGTGGTCGCTAAAAATCGTGGTATTTTCAAAAGGCACGATGGCTACACGCCCTGATGGCAAATAATTATCACAAAAATACCGCAAGCATTCAAGCCTTAAATCAAAGCTTAGCCTGCCTTGTATGTTATAAGTTCGCACTAAAAAGATTATCAAAAAATCTGCTTTGTCGATTGTCATGCGAATTAAGCGCTCATGCAAGCGGTGTAAGGGATCGGCTGTAAGCATGATGGCTGTGATTTTGCGGTAATTTCGCTCTTTTATTGTTTTTGCGATTTGGGTTTTGATTTTGGCTAATTTGCTTGAAAAAATGCTAAGTTCGCCAGCTATTGCTAGGGCGTTATTTTGGGATTTTTCTTTTGTAAAATTTATATTTTTTGCGCTAAAAATACTTAAATTTTGATGGCTGAGGTTGTAGATATTGCTTGCTTGGATTTTGCCTGCGATTTTGCCGTTTAAACAAAGATCAAAGGTGATGGTTTTTGGTTTTAAAGCATCGGTGCTGGTTTTGGCTTTTAAATTTTTTAGTATTTTTTGATTTTCTTTGCCTGATGGAGCGAAGCTAAATGCATAGGGCATTAGTTGTTTTTTATATTCGCCTGTTTTGGCGATTTGCTTTATTATATCATTATCTGCTAGATTTTTATGCTCGCCTAATGCCCCACTTGCGATTAGTTCAAGTGTGCCGTATTCATCTTCGTTTATATTGATGATTTTTGCGTTTTTTAAAGCTTTGCTAGCTTCGTTTTTGTTGGCAGGGGTTTTTTTAGATTTTTCTTTGTTTTGTGATGCCATGTTTGCGCCTTTTGTCCCATATTAGCTTGCGGCTTACGCCTAGCATATTTGCTATTTCGATGTCTGTGTAAATATCTTGATAAGAGATGATGCAAAATTTTATATATTCTTGTATTGGCATAATCTCGGTTATTAGGCTTTTTTCATCTAAGATTATTTGATTTTGCATGCCTTGGCTTACCTTGGCGTAAATGATGATATTTTCATTTTTTTTATTTAAAATTTTCTTTTTATCTTGTGCGTTTAAATTTTCAAAATCATAAAAATAATCTATATGCTCGCCTGGTATTTCATCGTTTGGTAATTTTATTCTTGCAAAATTTAAGCCCTTAACCTTGGCTAATGCACACACAAATAAATCGCTTTTAAAGCGTTCTTGGCTTATTAGGCATAAGGGCAATGATATATTTTTTAATAAATTTTTATTTTTAATTATTTCATCAGTGTTGTTTTTTATGATATTTTCATAGCTAGCGCTTAAAATTTTCAAGCGTTTGTAATCGCCAAGTAGCGTGATTTTGCGCCTTAATTCTTCTATGATTATGGGCTTTAAAATATAATCATCAGCCCCAGCTTTTAAAGCCTCTAAAATATCGTTGCTTATATAATTTACCAGTAAAATAATAATGCTTTTTTTATGCGCGTTAATTAATTTTAAATAATCAAAAAACCCGCTCATACTAAGCAAGATTACATCGTAGTCATCATCATTTAAGGCTTGCGCGGGGCTTTTTATATCACAGCTAAATTGCTCGCTTTCAAGCTTGCTTGCTAAGCTCGCAGCCAGATAGCTCTCAGCTTCTATGATTAAAATTTTCACTATTTGCTTTCAAAATTTTTGGGCGATATTTTACTTATTTTTTTATTTTATTTACTTGAATTTTATAAAATTTGCTTTTTAAGGCGTTTTTTGCTTGATGAAATTTTGTTTATGTTTTTAGTGTTTATGGATACTATCTAGAATAAATCTAATTTTTAGCATTTTTGGCAAAAAAATTTTAAATGGCTTAAAGTAGGCAAAAAAATGGAGATTTTATTTGTCAAAATGGTGCCCAGAACCAGCACTAACACTTTTAACAAAATATTCTTTTTATCGTGCTTTTAAGATTTAAGCTTTATTTATAATCACTTAAAATTTCTATCTTTTTAATATCCTTAAAATTCACATAAATTTCGGCATTATTTTTAGGATCTTTAAAAGATTCAAGGCTAAATTTGACATCTTTAGCACTAAATTTAGCCCCATCATGCCACAAAACATCATCTCTAAGCTCAAGCTCATACACTAAGCCGTCCTTGCTAATGCTCCAAGACTTTGCTAAATCAGGCTTTGCTTTCATATTTTCATCAAAGCGAATTAAACCCGAAAATATCAAGCCTATTACAGCATCATGATCCTCGCTATAAGCGGGATTGATTTTGGGCGCTTCATTTTCCACAGCTATAATAAGTGTATCTTTTGGACTTGCCCATAAGGCACAAATAAAGCATAAAATTAACGCGATAATTTTCATAAAAACTCCTTGAAAAAATTTTGTGCGATTATAAAATAATTAAAAATTCCTTACAAGCCTATGGGGGGGTTAAATTTATGAAAAAATTATAAAAATTTATTTTTAATTTATGTTTTTCAAGTAAAATTAGCAGTTTTCATTTCAAAGGAGATACTATGGAGTTTCTTGAACTTTTATTAGTTTTAATCGCCTTGATACTGATTATCAAAAAACCAGAAAAAGAAAATTTGGCTTTTGGTTTGGTAATGGTAGCTTGGCTTTTAATGGTTTTTTTCTATGTTGGCCACAAAACAGGCGCACTATTAACAATAATGAATCTGTAAGGAAGGGCTAGATGAACGAAATCAATAAAACAAAAAATTTCTACACGCTAATGTGTTTAGCAGGCTTTTTGATCATACTCTTGCCTGTAGGTATTGCAAATTTTGTATTTGGTTATATGTTGGGCGATAGTCCTTGCACGCTTTGCTGGGGACAAAGAGAAGCAATGATCTTTATCGGTGTAATGGCGCTTTTCATTGTTCGTTATGGTATGAAAGGTAAATACCTTGCCGCTCTTTTAATCATGACAGCAGTAGGGCTTTATCAATCTTTTGCTCACTATGGTAATCACGCTCATAGAGATTTAGATCAAGGTTTTGGTTTAGCAGTTTTTGGTATCCATACTTATTTTTGGGCTGAAGTAGTATTTTGGGCTGTTGTATTGCTCTTAGGTGTGATTTTTGCTTTTGCTCCTAAATTTAATGCTTTTGAAGCAGAATTAAACGGGGAAAAATTTAGAAAATACACTAAATTTAGCTTTGCGGCGGTTTTAATCAGCACCATCATCGTAGCTTCAAATGTTTTCCAAGCTTTTGTAAGCACAGGTATTCCTCCTTATGTAGGACAAGGCGATCCTGTAAGATTTAGCTTAAATCCAAAATACATCATTTGGAGTACAGATGGTTGGAAGGGTTTATGGCAAAATATTTCTTTCTTAGGAAAGCGCGATGTTAAAGCTCCTGATTATGCCTTTGAGAGTGCTAGCGAGAAACTAGGCATTGTTTTTGATAATGACAGCCAAAACGCTCCTTTTGCAAAAATCGATGAAACTTTACAAATCACAAGTGAGCAAAATATTAGTTTTGATAAACCTATTAACACTCTTGATTTCATAGGTGGGGAATTTGTGGCAAGTTCTAAATTTGATGTTGCATTTATGGATGAAAATTTTAATATCAAAAGTGCTTTTGAGCTTGACCCTTACTTCTCAGCGACCATTGATCCTATCATAGGCATTATTCCTTATATGCAAGATAAATTTTTACTTATGGGCTCTAATAAATCTTTCTTAAGATTTGGTAAAAATGAAAATGCCAATGAAGTTTTGCAATATGCAGATTTTATCAAAGGAGCAGATAAATTTGAAGGACAAGGCAAGGATTTAGGTCGTGGCAGACTTGATACAGTGCGTGCGAAATTTCACCATGTTGCTAGTATGACAAATGATGCAAATTACCTCTACCTAGCCACAGTGCCAAATAACAAAAACGCAAAAGACTTCATCATCTCTAAAGTTTCTCTAAAAGATAGAGTTCTTTCAGGCGAATTTAGTCCAAAAGCAGCACTTAAAGAAGGCAAAACTTTGGGTGATTTATATGTAACTTCTATGGCGTTTAAAGATGGGGAAATTTATGCTTTAAGTAAAAATCACAATGTGATTGCCATCATCGATATTGCCAAAGAAGAAGTTGTGAAAGTCATCTCTTATCCAAGTGAGATTAAAAACGCAAGAAGCCTTTTCTTTAAAGATAATAAAATTTACATCTTATCTTATCAAGACGGCTCAAACAAGCTCTATACTCTTAAATAAGCCTTTTTTGGGCTTATGCCCCTTTAAACATTTATCAATGTTTTATAAATCCCTAACTTTAGGGATTTTTACTATAATTTCAAAAATATTATTAAGGTAAAAAATGAGCTTAGTATTAACTTTTCGCCCCAACAATTTAGATGAAATTTTAGGACAATATGAACTCGTAGAAGTCTTTAAAAAATTCATCGCTATGCAAAAACTTCCCCATAGTCTCTTTTTTGGCGTAGCTGGCTCTGGTAAAACAAGCTTTGCAAGAGCGGTGGCTAAGGAATTTTGATGGAGGAAATTTTAAGCTTGCGGAGTTTTTGTGCAAGGTGGCGTTCCAAGCAGTGTTTTTATGTGAGACTTCTACAAACTCATCTAGCGTGCTTTTGTGAATTTTAAACTCAGCTGGCAAGCCAGCAGCTGCGTTAAAATCCGCCTCCATAAAGTTCTTGAGCCCCTAGCTCAAACTTCTCTCTAGCAGCAGTTTTAGCAATGGTGCTAGCTAAGGTCACGCTCTGTGGTCTATTTGAGATTAACATTTTTGCCTCTTTTAAAATTTCTTCCATAAAGTCATACCAAATACAGCATCAGGTGCAGCAGAACTACCACCAAAATTAGAATTTATCCCTAGCGCAGTATCGCTATCTATGCTATAAGTAGCTCCTACGCTATAAGTAGGTAGTGAGCGAACATTTGTATTTTTATAGTTATTTATTTTTTGCGCTGATTGAAATCTTTGTTCTATGCCTAAATCAAGGCTGATTTTTGGGCTTAGCACAATAGATAAATCTCCACCAAAATAAAAGCTATTTCCGTATTCTATATCTGCTAGATCAAAATTTCTTTTTTGATTATAGCCATATCCTGCTTTTATGCCATATACTACTGGGTCGCTATAGCCTTTTAGTGAGAATTCTAGATTTTGAGATTTTAGCCAAAAGTTTTTTGTTTCATCGCTTAGTCTTTGTCTTTGGGCTATTGCTGATTGAAACCTTACTTGTGGGATTAGCTCTGCTATGCTATCAAAGGTGTAGATAAAGCCAAGCCAAAGAGCATCGAAGTTGTATTTAGTAGAGTTTTCGTGTTCTAAGGTGTTGTAATTAAAATACTCATTCCTAGCCCCACTAGCCGAGCCACTTACTAAAATATCTATTTTTGGAGTGATTGTATAGATAAAGGTTTGCGATAATGTTAATTGTTTGGTGTCTTCCCAGTTTGTGGCAACTGAGTTTATATTAAGCGTTGGGTATAGGCTATATGTATTTGGATTGCCTGAGCTTGTCAAAGATAGATTTGTAATACTTCTAAGACCTATTTGCTTTTTAAAAAGCGTATCTATATTTAGAGCATCAGATGCGTAAATAGATGCACTAAGAGCAAGTAGGAGTAGGAGTTTTTTCATTTACTTTCCTTGTTTTTAGTGTATATGTGAAATGTTAAGCAATATCTGATCCAAAATAAGAGAAAAAAAGTTTTATAAAATATCTAAAATGTAATTCTAGAGAAATATGTAAAATCGTAATACCCATTTATAAAAATACTAAAAAGTCTTGTTTTTATTTCACATTTTATTATAATATTAAAATATTTTATCATAAGGAGAGTTAATGAAAAAGCTTCTTTTTTCATCACTTTTAGTTGCTAGCTTAGCTAGTTCGCTACTTGGTGCTGATTTATTAGCTAGTCTTACTAATGGTAAGATTAGCGATAACAGCCCTGGTGTAAAGGTGCTAAGCCTAGAAGAAGCAAAGCAAGTTAAGGGTGGGTATTATTTTGAAAGATTTACACCTGCTGATCATTATGGAGTTTTTAGAAGTTATTCTTATTTGGTCACATCTGATAGCGATAAAAAATTAGGATATGCTAGTGTTGGTGGCTCAAACGAACTAGCAGAACAAATGGGTTTTGAAAAAGGGACATTGATTGTTGCCATATATAGAGTGGTTAATGGTGGAAAACAATATTATTTAACTGCTTATCTGCCAGACGGAAATGCGGTTGATCCTGCGAGCTGGACAGCTAATAAAGTATTGGCAGAATTCAAACAAAAATTCTAAAATAAACACCTTTGATTTTTATGTGCCTGCATTTTTTATTATATAGACGCATAAAAATTACACCTTTGTTTGCTCTAAAATTTTAGCTTTTTCAAATATAGATTGGGCTAACTCATCTACATTCTCTCCAGTCCAAATTATGCTATTTTTTAGTAAATTTGCAAGCGCTGTTTTTATATCAGCCAAACTACCAAAAGCACCACTTAAATCTACCCCACCGCCACCAGATGTGCTATCGAAGTTTGGGTTAAAAAACTCAGTTTCCCCTACGCTTTTAGCAGTAGCATTTATATTTTTAAGAAAGCCTACAAACACAGCCTCACGACTATAAAGTCCATCATTACGCTCATACACGCTCATATCAGGGCTAAATGTAAAATCATCAGCTCTCTTATCGCTCATCATAGACTTAGGCGAAAAATCAAGCCTTTGAATGCAAACCTCACTTACCCCAGCAGGCAGGCTTTCATTTAAATCATTAATTTTATTTAGCTCATCATTATTTTTATAAATATTACTAACAGCCCCTAGCAATACATTATTTGCACTAAAATCACTATCATTAGTGCTAAAACCCTTTGGTAGATTTGCTAAATCGCTTGGGCTAAAAGTGCTTTGGCTGGTGCGAACTACGCTTTCAAACTGCGCATAATATGCCCCAAAATTTGCTGCTACATCTATGTTTTTGTAGTAGCTGGGTTCTGTGATTTTACCCTGCTGTGCTGCTGCGGAGTTTTTGTGCAAAGTGGCGTTCCAAGCAGTGTTTTTATGTGAGACTTCTACAAACTCATCTAGCGTGCTTTTGTGAATTTTAAACTCAGCTGGCAAGCCAGCAGCTGCGTTAAAATCCGCCCCCATAAAGCCTTTATCATCTACGCTATATCCGTAGGCGGTAGTCTTGATCGCTTGGCTTACAGCAGTGGCTGAGCTTACAGCTACATTTGAGCTAGGGAATTCTAGATATTCTATTCCGTTTATTTCTGGCTTTTTGGCTGTTTTTGTATCGCTTGATATTTCTATTTTACTAGGGAATTCTAGATTAAAAATTTCATTAGAATTCCCTTGTTCTTGCCTAGAAAAACTAGAATTCCAGTTTGTAGATCTTTGGTTTTGAGTTACTAGCATTTTATGCCTTTTGCTTTAATAATGGATTATGTGAATTGTTAAGCAATATCTGATCCAAAATAAGAGAAAAAAGTTTTATAAAATATCTAAAATGTAATTCTAGAGAAATATGTAAAATCGTAACACCCATTTATAAAAATACTAAAAAGTCTTGTTTTTATTTCACAATTTACTATAATATTAAATATTTTATTCCAAATGAGTTTTAGTGAAAAAAATACTTTTTTCATCACTTTTAGTTGCTAGCTTAGCTAGTTCGCTACTTGGTGCTGATTTATTAGCTAGTCTTACTAATGGTAAGATTAGCGATAACAGCCCTGGTGTAAAGGTGCTAAGCCTAGAAGAAGCAAAGCAAGTTAAGGGTGGGTATATAAGAAGTATTCAAACACGATCTGGACACGGTGTAGGAGAATTTATTGCCCTTCTTTCTAAAACCTATAATGGTAAAAATCTTTGGCTTGTAGGTAAAAATATGGTCAAACATTAAATAGTGGATTTAGTATATATCTAGCTTACTATGATGGTTCAAGAGTTCCACTTGTGGATAATGGTCGTGGACTAGAAATAGGGCTTAAATCTATTCCGTCTAACAGAGATACATACAATATATCATCATAAATTATATTGAATAATGTAAATCCACAATTTCCTAGATAAAAAAGCATTAAGTTTGGTTTAGTATTGTTGCATTTTCAGCAGTATTTCATCAAGTGATGTGAGTTGTTTTATGCTCACATCATTAAATTTTGAAATAGCTATTTTTAATCTATCTATATCTATCTTGCTTATGATAAAGTCTTTTAGGCTCTTACCACTTGCTCTATACTCATTGCCAAGCTCTATTGATTTTGAGTGATTTACAAAGCTACCACTTTCTATAAATGAGTGAAAGGCTATGCCTATATCCATTTCGCCACTATTTGCTTTGTTTTCTATGTTTAGCTCATCGCTTATTTGCTTGTTCATTAAATCGATTTGAGAATATTCGCCAGAGTTAAACGCCACACTCAAACCAAGCATAGTAAAGCCACTATAATTTGAAAGTGGATTAAAGCTAATCTCACCATGCTCAATCACACTAAGCGGTGTCAAGCTTTGTTCGTAAGTGTTTGCTGAAATTGAGCTTTGTAAACTAGTATGAATGCTAGTAAAATTGCCTAAAATTCCACTATCTGTATTGAAAGAATATGCTATTTGTGAGTTTTTATCTAGGCTTTTCTCGCCCCTTAATGCACTTTCATCGCCTATGATTTGGCTAAAATTACTCCACGCTTTTTTGGTTATGCTTACAACACTCTCGTTAAAGCCTATATTTTTTGCGTGAGTGCTTAGTTGTTCTATGGTCTTTGAGTGGATTTTGATATTTTCATTTATGCCTACTGCTTTATTGAAGTCAGCTCCCATAAAGCCTTTATCATCTACGCTATATCCGTAGGCGATAGTCTTGATCGCTTGGCTCACAGCAGTGGCTGAGCTTACAGCTACATTTGAGCTAGGGAATTCTAGATATTCTATTCCGTTTATTTCTAGCTTTTTGGCTGTTTTTGTATCGCTTGATATTTCTATTTTACTAGGGAATTCTAGATTAAAAACTTCATTAGAATTCCCTTGTTCTTGCCTAGAAAAACTAGAATTCCAGTTTGTAGATCTTTGGTTTTGAGTTACTAGCATTTTATGCCTTTTGCTTTAATAATAGATTATATGAATTGTTAAGCAATATTCGTTCTAAAATAAGAGAAAAAAAGTTTTATAAATTAAAAATTATGCTTGGCAATTAAGACTTATTGATAATTAAGGCTTTAAAAGAATTCTAGAATTTCTCAAAAAATATTTTATTTGGGAAGTTTATTTTTTCTTGTTCTAGTTCTAGCTTTGGCTTTATTAGTAGTGCGTATCCACCCTTTTTATCTCTATCCCAAAGGCTGTAAAACTGAGATTTAGAGGCTATATACTCACCGTGGCTAGGGTCTAGTATGACTAAATAATCGCCATTATGATTTATCACAACCACAAAATGTGGAAATCTAGGATCATCTTCTATTTTTACAAGAATTGGTGCCTTTAAATGCTCTAAAATATTTCTATCTATTTTATATGATTTTGTTTCGTAGTTTAGTGATTTTAGAGCATCTTCAAGATCAGCAAAGCTTACCATATCAGTGTGTAACTCTTTTTTACTTAAAGCTTTTATCATATCCATTTCAGCGAAGTTTTGCTTGTCTATGAGATTTAAGATTGTAGCCATACTAGCAGCACCACAAGAAGCCTCGTAGCTTTGCCTTATGGTGCGAGCATTTTTTATTTCTTGATATGATTTTACAGCAAAATCTGCGTAGCAAGAACAAGCCAATAAAAATGCTAGAAATATAGCTTTCATTTGGATAGTTTATGCCCTTATATCCGTTTTTTTCATAAACTCCAAAAACTTCAAAGGGTCATTATTTTTCAAAAACTCTTCAAAAAATGTTTTTAGAATTTCACTATTTGCTGATGAGTTAGAATTCCTGCTTTTTGCTCCATTATACTGGCGCAGTAGCATGCGATTATTTCGCTCTATTTCATCGGCTTTTTCTTGTTCGTTATTTTGCGAATTTGTGCTTATTGTGGGTGCGGAGTTAAAGTCTATTTCCATACCTGCGTATTTATAACCCTTGTATTCATCTGGATGTGAGTTTTTATACTCCATTGTCTTTTTAGAAAACTCAGCCCACCTATCCTTAAACTCATCAACGCTAATATCATCTAAAAATAACTTAGCAAGTTCGCTCTCTCCATAAGGCGTGATTAAACTAACTGGATTTTTTTCTATAAAATCTACTAGATTTTTTATTTCGCTTTGGCTCATTTTTGACATTTGCTTTGTGATAGTATTTTTATCACTAAGCCCTAGAATTGCATCATAAGATGAATATTGTATAGCCGAAATAATGTTAGAAGTATCAAGTCCATTTATGATATTTTGTATATATTCTATTTGATTTTGTTGGGACATTAGGCGCTCATCATCGCTTAGCTCTTTTGAAGGCGTTATAAGCGTTCCATTGTCTAATCTAACTTCTAAGCTTTTAGCGCCTTTTTCTACCCCCGTAAATTCTTTTAGTTTAGCATCTAAGCTTTGATTTATATCGATTTTCTTAGAAAATTTTGCGTTTTGAAAAGCACTATTTATATCTTGTTGTATGTTTTGTGCTGCTATATCTCTTAGATTGATCATTTTTTTACCTTATACTTTTTATTTGCAAGCCGCCTAATTGGCTTTCAAATTGAGATTTAAAATTAGCACTTAAAGCCTTAATTATTTGATTGTTGCTTAATAAATTATTAGTTGTTAGATTGTGAAAAGTTCTTAATCTATCATCGTAAGAAACAACTTTATAAGTGAAATATGTATATTGCTGACCTCCTATTGATGCCAATATTTCTTGTTACTACATAACCTATATTTTGTGTCATAGCATAATCTATCATATTTTGTATTTCTTTATGATTTTTGTAGCTAATAGGAGCAATCTCAGCTATTGCGCTTAGGTATTCTTGACCTATTCTTGTCAAAGTAAGACTGGTAGCTGTTCCATTTTTAATTTCATCGTAATTTGGATTTAGTTCATATTCATTAAGCGGTCTTACTAACACAAGCATCTCATTTTGATTTAATTGACCAACATATGAATATAAGAGTCCACCCTTAACCTGCTTTGCTTCTTCTGGGCTAAGCACCTTTACACCAAGGCTGTTATCGCTGATTTTGCCATTTGTTACACTAGCTAGCAAATCAACACCAAAAGCATTAACACTTAAAATAGCTAAAATTACAGCACCAAAGAAAAGTTTTTTAGACATATTTGCTCCTTAGTTTGAAATATATCGGCAAGTTTAGTAAAAAATTAACAATTAAATAGACAAGTTGTTAATATTTCTTATATTATGTTACCATTTTACACAATCTTTTATTATTTTTAGCAAGACGGCTAACAGCACATAACCAGAAAGACGATTTGAATAATTGTTTATCTATCCGTGAAAAATCAATAGGAATTTTAGGAAATATCGTAATTTTTACTGGCAAATAGCATTAATGATTGAAGAAAACATTTATCTTTTATTTAAATATTACTACATTACACAATTAAGATTGTAGTTTTATTAAAAGGGGCTACAATTATTATTTTATTGCTAAAACAATAATAAATAATTTTTTCGCTTACACTCCTAATGTGAGCAAATAAATAACTGTGTGTTTTAGATACTAAAAGAGATTTGAAGTTATACAGACCATAAATTTTAACTTTGCTTAAATTTTTATAGTTTATTTATATTTTTTAGCAGAAAGAGGAATTATGTTTTGTAATTTTATTGATATCCATTTGAGCGAAGTTTTGTTTGTCTATGAGATTTAAGATTGTAGCCATACTAGCAGCACCACAAGAAGCCTCGTAGCTTTGCCTTATGGTGCGAGCATTTTTTATTTCTTGATATGATTTTACAGCAAAATCTGCACAGCAATGACAAGTTAATAAAAATGCTAGAAATATGGCTTTCATTGGGTTTAGTTCATGTATTTTAATGAATTTTTATGCCCTAATATCCGTTTTTTTCATAAACTCCAAAAACTTCAAAGGGTCATTATTTTTCAAAAACTCTTCAAAAAATGTTTTTAGAATTTCACTATTTGCTGATGAGTTAGAATTCCTGCTTGTTGCTCCATTATACTGGCGCAGTAGCATGCGATTATTTCGCTCTATTTCATCAGCTTTATTTTGGGTATCTTTTGCTTGTTCTGCCCTTTTTGTAGCACCTAGATTTTTAGCCTTTGCTATCAGCTCGCTTTGGCTCATTTCTTTGGTAAAAATATCAGTATCCCTGCTATCAAACAAATCTTTTTTGATATCCAAAAAGCCTTTAACTTCAGCAAAAACTTCACCTAGCACAAAATCTGTTATCTCTTTTGCTTTTTGTTCTCCCACATTTTGTGGGTTCATATAGTAAAAAATATTTTTGGTGCCATTTACTGCGTGGTCAAAAAGTCCATACATATACGCCCTTAACCCGCCACCTTGTGGCTCATCGCTTAGCATAGTGTATAAATCATTTTTCAATTCATCTCTGTATTTATCGCTTATTTGTAACCCTAAAGTGCTTTGATAGCCATTTTCTACGAATTTATCTACTTTTTTATACAACTCGGTGTCTTTGTAGTTTAGTTCGTTAGGCACTATGCTTTGCGTTTTTACTGTTTTATATTGGTTTTCTTTTTGAGTGGCCACATTGTATGTGTAGCTGTTTGCTATATCATTTAACACTATACCCACCAAGTCTATTTTCAAAAGAATTTTTGTATTGATTTGCCAGTATTTTAACTACATGGTTGTTATTTAGCAAAGAACTTGTAGTTATCTTCCGCAAACCACCATCTACTAAATCCAAACTCATCACATCATAAGTAAAATAAGCATACTTTCTACCATTTGAACTTGAAATATTTTTAGTTACTTTATAGCCTATTACTTGTTGGGTGATGCTTTTATATGGTACATGCCCAGTAGCTGTAACCAAGGCGGTTCCAATCAGATTGCCAGCTTCAATCTCGCTTTGAACAGTAGGTATAAATATAGCGAGCATTTCATTATTTGAAAGCTGATATTGCTCTGTTATATACCCACCCTTAACCTGCTTTGCTTCTTCTAGGCTAAGCACCTTTACACCAGGGCTATTATCGCTGATTTTGCCATTTGTTACACTAACTAGC
>SPMW01000036.1 GCA_009827235.1 Candidatus Campylobacter infans
TTTTAAAATTTTAATTTTAAAATTTCGCCGATTTTATGGGGTTTATTCACTTTTAGGGCAAATTATAAATTTTGAAATTTTAAAGCAAGAATTAGTTATAGCCTTACAATCCTGCTTTTTCTATGGCTGTGGCTTGGGCTGCTGTTATTAGCGGGTCGATAATCTCATCAAATAGCCCGCCCGCCATAATCGCATCGAGGCGGTAAAGAGTGAGATTTATTCTGTGATCGCTTATGCGATTTTGCGGATAATTATAGGTGCGAATGCGCCCACTGCGATCGCCTGTGCCTACTTGCTCGGCTCTTTGGCTTTTTTCTTTGGCTAGGCGTTCGTTTTCTTGCATTTCATAAAGGCGCGCTTTTAACACCTTTATGGCGGCCTCTTTATTTTTATGCTGGGATTTGCCGTCTTGATTTACCACGACTAGTCCTGTTGGGATATGCGTTACGCGCACGGCTGAATCTGTGGTATTTACGCTTTGGCCACCATGCCCGCTACTTCGCATAACATCGATTTTTAAATCATTTGGATTTAGTTGGATTTGGCTATCTTCTACTTCTGGCATTATTGCTACGGTGATAGCACTAGTATGGACGCGTCCTTGGCTTTCGGTTTGGGGGACGCGCTGAACTCTATGCGTGCCGCCTTCAAATTTTAAACGCGAATAAGCACCCGCTCCCTTAATCAGCAAAATTAGCTCTTTAAATCCGCCAGCACTTCCTTCGCTAGAACTGATTATTTCATACTTATAGCCTCTTTGCTCTGTGTAGCGCATATAAGCTGCGGCCAAATCGCCCACAAATAACGCCGCCTCGTCCCCACCAGTGCCTGCGCGAAGCTCTAAAAAAATATTGCGCTCATCATTTGGGTCTTTTGGGATTAATAAAATTTTAATTTCTTGTTCGATTTTTTCAAGCTCGTTTTGAGCGTTTTTTAGCTCATCTTTGGCTAGTTCTGCTAGTTCTGGGTCATTTAGTAGCTCTTTGCTCTCATCTATTTGTGCGATTAGCTCAAAATACCTTTGCGCGGCCTCTTTAATGGGTTCTAAGGCGCGCTGTTCTTTGGCAAATGCTGTCATTTTGGCTACATCGCTAGCATTTGCTTGATCTGCTAACATCGCGCTAAGTTCATCAAAGCGCGATATAAAAGGACGGAGCTTATCTTGAAGCATTGAAATTGCTTAGTTTAGGGTATTTACGAGTTTTGCTAGGCGAGATACACGGCGTGAAGCTGTTTGTTTTTTCAAAAATCCACGGCTAACAAAAGCGTGAATGTTTTGGTTTGCGATTTTTAGTGCTTGCTGGGCGGCGGTTTTATCGCCACTAGCGGTTGCTTCGCGCACTGCTTTTGTGATGTTTTTTAATCTTGTGCGGTAAAAGCGGTTAGCTTGTGTGCGTTTAATCGTCTGTCTAGCGCGTTTTTCTGATGATTTATGGTTTGCCATTTTATGCCTTTTATGAAAATTTTAAGCGCGGATTGTATCTAATAAAACATTAAATATAACTAAATTTAAGCAAAGTTTATGCTAAGAGTTTAAAACTTAAAATACAAGCATTTTAGTTAGAATAGCTATAAATAGCGAATATTTCATTACATAAAATACAATTTATTATAATATTAGGTTAAATTTTATAAAAATTTTAAAAGCATAAAATTAAAATTTTAAGTTTAACCCCTTAGTAAATTTGCTTAAAATTTCTTTTTGCTCATCACTAAGCATAAAGCTAAACTCACAACCATTTTGAATGAAATTTTGATTAAACGAAAAATTATTTGTGCGCGAAAAATGCTCTATGCGCGAAATAAGCGAAAATGGCACAACAAGGCAAAAATTTTCTTTTTTGATATATTGGATTAAATGCCCGCTAGTAGCCAAAATAGCGGTATTTGCACTAGTCCCATAAGCTCTTGCTAGCCCGCCAATGCCTAGCTTAATCCCGCCAAAATACCGCACCACCAAGCAACACGCATTTATCAAATCAGCACCGCGCAAGGCATTTAGCACAGCTGGCGCGCTGCTACCCTTTGGCTCGCCATCATCGCTGCTGTTTTCTACAATCTGGCCAAAATCATTTAAATATCTATACGCCCAAACAATATGCGCTGATTTTTCGTGCTTAATTTTTAGCTCTGCTTTTAGGCTGTGAAAATGCGAATACGGCGCTAAAAAGGCCAAAAATTTGCTTTTTTTAATTTCAAGTTCGCCGTTAAATTCTTTATCAATCAAAAACATAGCCCAAGTATAGCCAAAATCAAGGAATTTTAAAGCAAATCCGCTAAAATTACGCGCAAATTTTAAGGATCAAAAATGCTAAAAACTTGCTTATTCCCCGCTGCTGGCTATGGGACGCGCTTTTTGCCAGCTACTAAAAGCTTGCCAAAAGAAATGTTGCCGATTTTAACAAAACCCCTAATCCATTACGGCGTAGATGAAGCCTTAGAAGCTGGTATGAAAAATATGGCTTTTGTTACAGGGCGTGGCAAGCGAGCCTTGGAGGATTATTTTGATATAAGCTATGAGTTAGAGCACCAAATAGCAGGCTCTAAAAAAGAATATTTGCTAACTGAAATTAGACAATTAATGAATGAATGTTCATTTAGTTTTACGCGCCAAAAGCAAATGCGCGGGCTTGGCGATGCGATTTATTCGGGGCGTTCGCTTGTAGGCGATGAGGCCTTTGGCGTGATTTTAGCTGATGATTTGTGTATAAATGAAGATGGCATTGGCGTAATGGCGCAAATGATCCAAATTTACGAAAAATACCGCTGCTCGATAGTAGCCGTAATGCAAGTAGATGATGAAAGCATACAAAATTACGGCGTAGTTGCTGGCAAAAATATAGACGAAAATTTAGTAATGGTAAGCGATATGATAGAAAAACCAGAGCCAAAAGACGCGCCCACAAACCTCGCAATAATCGGCCGATATATTCTAACGCCAGATATTTTTGAAGCAATTCAAACCACACAACCTGGCAAAAATGGCGAAATACAAATCACCGATGCGCTCTTAAAACAAGCCAAAAACGGCATGGTGCTAGCTTATAAATTTAAAGGCAGGCGTTTTGATTGTGGTTGCTTGGCTGGATTTGTAGAGGCTACAAACTTTTTTTACGAGCATTTATAATTAGCGCGCGTTTAAAATTTGGCTTTATAAATTTTAAAAATTTAGCTGGCGGAATTTAAGATTTTATTTTATAAATTTTAAAATTTAGCTAGCAAAATTTAAAATTTGAATTGGCAAATTTTAAAATTTAAACCTAAAATTTCAAACTCTTGCGCGCTAAAAATAATTAAAATTTTAAACGCAATAGGCAAAATATGTATTTAAATGAGCATTTTTTAAGCATTCAAGGCGAGGGCGCTTTTATGGGGCGTTTGGCGATTTTTTTGCGTTTTAATGGCTGTAATTTGCGTTGCGTTGGTTTTGGGGTGAAAAAATTAGCGCCAAATGGCCAAATTTTAACCGGCTGTGATACCATCAAGGCCGCACAAAGCGAGCATTTTAGCCCTGGCTTAAAAGCTAGCAAAGATGATCTTATAAATATAGTAAAAAATTATAACGCGCCAAATGCGATGATAGTTTTAAGCGGTGGCGAGCCGCTGCTTTATCACGCAAATGCTGATTTTTTGGTCTTTATAGAGTTTATGCTAGCTCAGGGCAAAATAATACAAATAGAAACAAATGGCACGATTTTTGTGGATTTTGAGAAATTTCAAGTGCTAAAAAACTGCTATTTTAGCGTGAGCGTAAAGCTAGCAAATAGCGCTGAGAGCAAGCCTAAACGCATAAATGCACGCGCTCTTAGCGCACTTTTTAATAACGCAAAATGCTTTTATAAATTCGTACTAAGTGGCGATGAAAGCGAAATAGGCGAAATTAACGAAATTTTAAACTTACAAAAGGGCGAGGTTTGGGCGATGAGCCTTGGGGCAAAAGCTAGCGAGCTAGAAAAAAGAGCCATAAAAGTAGTAAATCTTTGCTTAAAAAATGGCTTTAATTACTCAGATCGCTTACATATAAGGCTTTGGGACGATAAAGAAGGCGTTTAAAAAACTTAGTTATAATGCGCGTTTATGAGATTAAACATCAAAAAGGGCGACTTTGATAATAGGCAGAATTTATGATTTTGAAGCAGCACATATCGTGCGCGATTGCTCTACGAAACGCTGTAAATACAGCATTCATGGGCATAGTTATACGCTTGAGGCGCGACTTAGTGCAAAAGGGCTTGATAAGGGCGGTATGATTTATGATTTTGGGCTTATGAAACGCGAAATAAAGGCACTTATAGATAGTTTTGATCATAGCACGATTTTTTACGCAAATGATAGCGATGAATACAAAAACGCCATAAAAACGCTAAGCGCAAGATGGGTGCAATTGCCCTTTAATGCGAGTTGCGAGCAAATGGCAAGGGTGTTTTTTGCCTTAATTGATAAAATTTTAAATCAAACAATTATGAAAAATGGCGAAAATGGCGTGTTTTTAAAGGCCATAACGCTAAAAGAAACCGCGCGTGGCTGGGCTAGATTTACGCGCAAGGATTTTGAAAGTTTTGAGCGCGTAAGGCTTGATGAAATTATTTTTAGCCAACAAGTTAAAGCAGAAAATGGCGAAATTTTAAAAAAATTATTAAACAAAGAAAAATTTACAAATCCAAAAGAAATTTAAAATGTCTAATTAAATTAGGATAAAAATGGGTCAAACTTATATTCTTTCGTTAGATTTACATTTATTTTTTGTTAAGCTTATTTTAATTTTTATGCTGGCGCACTTGGTGCTTGTGTGGCTAAAAAATAAAAATTTTGCTTATATTAAACGCTTGATGTTTTTCTTGCCGGCTTATTATTGCGTGCTTGCTTGTATTGTTTTTAGCGGGTTTTTAAACCTTGCGCTTTTGCATTTTAGTATGAACGCAAGCATTGTGGCTATGCTTGTAGCTAGCGTGGTTTTAATCATTTTGGGAGCAAAGGGTTTTAAAAAATTAAAAGCATTAAGAATCAATAATAATATAAAAAATTTTAGGATTTTTATGAGCGTTAAAATTTTACTTGAAATGCTTGTAATTATTATAACTACGATAATATCGGTAAAATTTTAATGCAATTTTTATACCACGAAAACGCAAGCGAGCAAATTTTAGAGATTGATGGTGATGCTCTCAAGCACATAAAAGCGCAAAGAAAACGCGTGGGCGAGATTTTACGAGTTCAAAATTTGCGCGAGTTTAGGGCGTATTTTTATGAAATTTGCGAGCTGGGGCGCAAGGCAACACTAAAATTAAACCACGCCAAAGAGCTAAGCGCCCAAGATTACAAAGGCAAAATAATCTGGGCTGTGTGCGATATAAGCGTGATAGAGCGCACATTAGCAGGGCTTAATGAATTAGGGCTTGATGAATTGATTTTGGTTTATAGCCAGTATTCACAAGGCAATGTAAGGCTGGATTTTGCGCGATTTGGGCGGATTTTGGCGAATTCTTGTGAGCAATGTGGCAGGGCAAAAGCGTTAAAAATTAGCCTAAAAAATATAAGCGAAATTGATGAAAAATCCACGATTTTGCTTGATTTTGATGGTGAGATTAAAGATTTAAAATTAAGCCAAAATCAAACGCTTTTTATTGGGCCTGAGGGCGGATTTAGCGAGGCTGAAAGGCAAAGATTTAAGCACAAAATCGCCCTTAATAGCCCGCTAATTTTACGCTCAAATACCGCAATAATTGCTTGCGTGGCTAAAATGTTGCTTTGATTTATGATCTCATACTAAAATGTCTGTAATTAGAGCTGATGATTTTAGCTTTTTGGCGGGATTAAATTCAAATTTATACTAACTTTATCAAGTTTAAATCCACCAAAAGAGTAAATTTTAAAATTTATTCTCAATTTTTAAAACAGGCCAAATTTTAAAATTTTAGCCTTTGAAAAAATCTAGGCTAGATCGCGCTTTTTAATGCCCTGGGCGTAATTTAGCAAGAAAGAGCAAGCTTATAAAAGCCCTACTTTTTTATCATCGCCAAAGGCTGAGCTAAGCTCTGTTTTGATCTCATTTACAAAGCATTCAAGCGTGAAAATTCCACTTTGGCTAATTGCTGTTTTAAGCGCAGTGCTTTTCATCACAAGCACGATTTGAGCGCCGCTTAATTCATATTTTGCTAAATCTTCTACACTAAAAGCCTTTTCAAATCTTGCGTTTTTTGGCAGCACCTTTTGCCAAATCTGCACCCTTTCATTAAAACTTGGCTTTTTAAACTCAATCTTATAATCAAACCTGCGCGAAAAAGCGTGATCTAGGCTTTGTAAAAAGTTCGTAGTAGCAATTAGCACGCCTTGAAATTTCTCAATCTGCTCTAAAAAAATATTTTGCATTTGATTGTGCATTTTTTCACTGCCGCTTACATTCACATCGCTTCTTGCGCTTAAAAATTGATCTGCTTCATTTAGCAAAAGCACTGGCGCACTCTTAGTTTTATCGCAAATTTCGCGGTAAGAATCAAAAATTTTTCTTACATTTTGCTCGCTCTCGCCTACATATTTGCTAAGAATTTTTGAACAATCAAAGCTTAAAACCTGCTTTTTTAGGCTTTTGGCAAGGCTTAGCGCGCTCATTGTCTTGCCAGTGCCTGGCGGGCCATAAAATATCACCTTGGCATCTACGCCTTTTGAGGCTTTTATGCCCCAGTTTGCTAGGCGGTTTTGGACTTTTTTATCTAGCTGGGATAAAATAGCGCCAATTAAATCTTTTGTTTTTTCATTTAGCACGACATCGCTAAGATCGCTATTTGGCTCTATTAGTTCAAAAATTTCGCTATTTTTTACTATGCTTTTTAGCTTCATTTTTTTAGCTTGCGAGCTTGATTTAGGATGCATTATCGCACTAAGGGTATCTTCTGCGATGAAAAAATTACGCGAAACTGAGCCAAAAGGCGTTAAAATTTCATCATATTCAACAATCCCGCTTTCAACCAAACGCCCGCCATCTTCTAAAAGAGAGCGATTTTTCATTCTATCCATTTCTCCATCGCTTATAAGCCCTAAAAGCGTGCCTAGTTCGCGCAAAGAGCCACTATCTTGCTCGCCATATTCTTCTTTTAAAAGCGCTAAAAAAATCACCTGCTCTTTAACATCTAAATTATTATCTTTAAAAATTTGCTCACACGGCAAAAGGGTTTTGCTGATTTTTAGCCTTGCGCCTATGGCTTTTTCAATGCTTTTGATTTTTTGATTGATATCGCTTTTTTGCGCGTTTTGATTTAACCTGCGCACATATAGCTCCACGCGTAAAAATTGATCTTTTAAATACTCTAAATGATCGATATAAGGCTCTTTTGATGGAGATTTTGTAGTGCTACTATTTTCTATTAAATGTAAAAAATTCTCGCTCAAAGCTAGCTCAGCATTAAGCAAGCCTAGCTTACTGGTGTTTTGACGCTCTTTTAAAAAGGGGTTAAACCCAGCCAAAACATAGCCTAAATCCATTAAATTTTTAACATCATCTAATAGCTCTAAATGCGAAAAATCCTTGGCTTTTGGCTTTTTTATGGCACTTAATAATTCATAACAACCCAAACTAGAAACGCCTAAAATATATTTTTCAAGTAAAAGTTTAAGTATTTTAAGCTCGTTTTGGGTGCAATTTAAGATATTAAAAATTTCGCTTTTTTGGTTATTTTCTAAGAAATCTTTTAGATATTTCACGGCTTTATCCTAAAAAATCGTGGTTATAGCAAATTTGTGCTTTAAGCTTGGTTAAGATAAGCTAAATTTTAAAATTTGCTAATCAAAAATTTTAGGTTTTTTGGGTGTTAAATCCATAAATTTTATTTTAAAATTTATTTAGATTCTTGGCTCTCCGCTGTATTTGATTTGATCATCTGGCGTGTTTTCTAATTGATTTATGATTTTTACTATATCGTTATTTTTGGCTTTTTTGATATCCTCATCTAGTTCTTCATAATTATAAATCATCGCTACATCGCTTACGCCTGGGATATTTTCTAAGGCGCGAAAAATCCTTATTTGCCCATTTGTATCATCGCTTTGTATTAGCGCTACGATTTTATCATCCTCGCTAGCCATTATTTGAGCAAGCTCGCTTATAAGCTTGCCCAGCTCGCTTTTATTCGCATCTGCTTTTAATGTTATTACCACGCTTGAAATATTCATTTTAACTCCCAAAATTGCACAAAATTATCATATCCTGCGCCTATTAAAATTTCATCATAAAAAAATAAATAATTTAAACTAGCCCCATCGTAATTTAATTTTTTTATGATACTAGCATTTTTATCTATAATGTTTATGCCGTTTTCTAGGCTATAAGCGCCGTATTTTTGGCTAAGAGCCGTGGCATAAACTAAAAATTTAGTATCAAAATAATGCGCTCTTAGTCCATCAAAATAATAAGCTTGCTTATCAGCTGATCCGCTAAGCAAGCGAGAATTTTCTAAACTAAGAGAATAAATGCTGTCTTTTTGGGCTTCTATTTTGCTAAGTAGGGTTTTGCTAGCGGTATTAAATAAAAATATAACACCTCCCTCGCAGCCCAAAGCCAGCGTATTTTGCGCCCTATCAAAACTAGCATCGCCAAAGCTTGATGTGCTTAATTTTGTGCTAAAAACGCTTTTTTGGCTTTTTAAATCAAAATAATAAATTTCACTGCTAAAACTCAACAAAACTATGGTATTTTCATCAAGGATGATTATTTTTTTGACATTATCTAAGGGCAGATTTATAATTTTTAGTTTTGAGTTTTGTTTTAAGATTCCAAGATTTTTTGAGCCATTATCGCCTTCTATTAATAAAGCCAAAAGTCCGTTGTATTCATCGATGTCGTAAATTTTAGCATTTATGTTAGTTTCAAAAAAATTTGAAATTTTAGGCGTAGTAGCTAGTAGGGTTTTAGGATTTATGTTTTGTTTAGCTTTTAAAAAATCTAGCGTGCTTTTAAGATTATATTTATAAAGCTCGCCATTATCAAGCCCTATAAAAAGCTCATCATTGCTAAGTTTGAGCGCGCTTACATTTGCGCTAAGATTTAACTTAAAATCTGCCCAAAGCGTGCTAAAAATAAAAGCAAAAATCAAAAACAATCTAGCAAACATTTATAGCCCCGCGTAGGCAATTTTGCACGCAAAGATCGCAATTATTTGCGCTACATTTATCATTTATTACAGGGCGAAAAAGCCCTAAAAACTCAATTGCTTTTTTAGGACAGCTATCTTGACAGGCATTACAAATCACATTATCCCAAGCCAAACAAAGCTTTGTGTTTATTATGGCTTTTTTATCTTGGGTGTTTTTGTATTGCTTGGATTTTTTTTCTAAAAAGCTATTTAAACCCATTTGAACCCTAAACTAACTAATTAAAATTTTAATTACTCAACGCCTTGATTTAATATATCTATTAAATTGGACTTGCTTTTGCCATCTTTATATCTAAACTCGCTTTTGAAAGTATTTTTTACAAGTGGCTTAGCATCTGCTTGCTCTACATGGCACTGGGTGCAATTAAAACGCTCTTGACTTAGCGCGCCGGCTAAATCCTTGCCACTAAACATATCGGTTAAATGGCTTTTTGGCACTGCTGTTGCACCCACATCCTTAGCCACTTCTGGCATATGGCAAGTAACACATGAATTATTATCAGTAGTTATAGGCACTAAATCTTCAAGGCTGTGTGAGATTAATGGCGGAGCGTTTTCAAAGCTACGCTCTATTAGCTTGCTTGATCCAGCAAAATCAGCGTCCCATTTAATCTCAGGCAGGCTTAGATTTTCATCTAATAAACTAGTGTTTCTAAGGCCTATTTTTGTGTCATCTATGGCTTTTGCGCCAAAAAGCGTGCTAAGAAGTGCTAGCGATAGCACACAAATTAAATGTTTTTTCATTTTTGTCCCCCTATTTTTAAAATACTAAAATTTAATGCGTCATCTTTGCATATTTCTACGCAACGACCACAACTTATACATTCAAAACCAACAAAACCATCACTTTTACCCACAAGCCCAAGCGGTCGTGGCTCAGGGCAAATGGCCTTACAAGCATTACATTTGGTGCAGTTTGCTACCTTATGTTTTATGCGTATTAGGCTATAATAGCTAGCAAAAGCCCAAAATGCCCCAAGCGGGCAAAGGTGCGAACAAATCAACCTTTTTTGAACGAAAATTTCAAGCGCAAGTATTATAATAGCTATGCTAAAAGCACTGCTATTTAAAAACACCACCGCGCGCGTAAATGCGCCTATTTGGCTAAAACTTTCAAACACGGCTATATGAAA
This sequence comes from Candidatus Campylobacter infans, assembly GCA_009827235.1. Lineage (GTDB taxonomy): Bacteria > Campylobacterota > Campylobacteria > Campylobacterales > Campylobacteraceae > Campylobacter > Campylobacter infans. Next base: position 10,280 of record SPMW01000036.1, read on the forward strand.
GCAAAAGCTACCAAGCAAAACTAAAACAAGCACATAATACCTAGCATTTGGACTAAAATTACTAAGATTATGCGCAAATTTTAATCTAGCCTTAATCCACGCTCCAAGATCGCTTAGCAAATTTATAGGACAAACCCAGCCACAAAATGCTCTATGCGCGATCAAAGCATAAAACGCTAAGATTATGAAAGCACCTATTATGCTAGCACTTGCTAAGCCAAAACCAGCTAAAAGCAACTGTAAAACCGCAAAAGGATCACTCAAACCAAGGCTTTTAAAAAGCAAAGACGAGCTTAAATCGCCCTCTAAAAATTTTAAAATTCCAGCATTGCCTAACACAAAAAGCACTAAAATTAAAATTTGAACGCTATGTCTTATAATGCTAAATTTCATAGCTCATCTCCATTATTTAAATAATCTAGGCTTTTTTTGCTGTTTAATTTAATATGCGTATTTATATCTTCAAGCTTAGCATCATCGCCTTGGATCCAGCCCTTTACATAATGCTTATTTATTTTGCCTAGCACGATATCGCGTGGCAAAACGCTAATAGCGGATTTTTCTGTGATACAAGCCTTTTGGCATTTGCCACAACCCGTGCAATAATCACTATCTATCACAGGCAAAAGCATTGCGTGCTTGCCGGTGCGTTCATTATGGCGATAATCAATAAAAATCGCCTTATCTATAACAGGACAAGCGCGGTAACACGCATCACATTGAACGCCAAAATACGCCACACAGCTTTTTTCATCTATTACGGCTACGCCCATTTTGGCTTTATTTATATTTAATTGCCCGTTTTCATTTGATACTAATTTTGGCTCTAAGGCGCCAGTTGGGCAAGCCACAAGACAAGGTATATCCTCACACATAAAACAAGGCGTTATTCTTGGCGTAAAAAACGGCGTCCCCATAGCCACACCAAAATCCCCAAAACTAGCCAATTTTAATGTATCATACGGGCAAGCACTCACACAAAGTCCGCAGCGAATACATTTGCTTAAAAACTCTTCCTTGCTTAAAGCCCCTGGTGGTCTAAGCTCTAAGACTTCATTTGCCGCCGCGTATTCATAAATGCCAGCACCACCAGCTAAGGCTAAGCCTAGTAAAGAAAAACCAGTTTTAATAGCATCTCGCCTTTGCATTGCTACACCTTTGGGCTAAATTTTGTAGGCTAGAAATTTTAATTTATTACAAATTTTAAAATTTCACAGCCCTTAATAACTCACGCCTTATATACTCTTACGGCGCATTTTTTATAATCCGTTTCTTTTGAAAGCGGACAAGTAGCATCTAAGCATACTTTATTTATCAACACATTTTCATCAAACCAAGGCACATAAATTAAGCCAACTGGTGGTTTATTGCGGCCTCTAAAATCCACCCTTACTTTTACTTTACCGCGGCGACTTTCTACCCAAACTATATCATTTTGAGCTATGCCTAGTTTTTTGCCATCATCTTCGTGCATATAGCATAATGCCTCAGGCACAGCGCGGTAAAGCTCAGGCACGCGCATAGTCATCGTCCCGCTATGCCAATGCTCCAAAACGCGCCCAGTACATAGCCAAAGCGGGTATTTTTCATCAGGCATTTCAGCAGGATCCATATAAGGACGGAAGAAAATTTTACCCTTATTTTTAAAGCTTACCTTTTGGCCATCACCGGCTTTTGTTAGGCTACCAAAAGGCAAGGCGCCTTGATTGCCATAAAATGCAAATTCTCCATTTGGATTAGCTTTTTTGGCGTAAATATCGTATTTTGTATTAAAACGCCACTGCGTTTCTTTGCCATCAATTACAGGCCATCTTAGCCCGCGCACTCTATGATAAGTATCAAAACTAGCAAGATCGTGCGCGTGTCCTAGCCCAAATTGTCTGTATTCTTCCCAAAGAGATTTTTGCACAAAAAAGCCACAACCCTTATAAACCTTGCCATCGCCATCTTTTACCTTTCTTTTATCGCCAAAAACTTCTGTATTATCAAAATCTTCCATAATAGGATCTTTTGGCGTAAATGCCTTAGCAAAATCATTAGCATAAAGCACATCATATAAGCTACTTTCAGGGCTATATCCTAGTTTAATGGCATCATCAAGCACATTTGGCAAGCTTAATTTATCATCAATTTTATGCTCGCCCCAAACATCTTTTAATTTAAAGCGTTTTGAAAATTCCATCATTTGCCAAGTATCGCTCATAGCCTCGCCAACAGGCAACACCTGCTGTCTCCAATGCTGCGTGCGGCGCTCAGCATTGCCATAAGAACCCCATTTTTCATAAATCATCGCCGTAGGCAAAATCAAATCCGCTACTTTTGCGCTAACGCCAGGATATGGATCGCTTACAACGATAAAATTATCCATTTGTCTTGCAGCTTTTATCCAGTGGTTAGCATTTGCTGTGTTATGCCAAGGGTTATTTACATGCACCCAAACCCATTTTATTTTTCCATCTTCAAGATCACGCATAATTTTTACAAAAGGTGAGCCAGGGCGCGGATTTAGCGTGCCTGATGGTAAATTCCAAATTTTTTCTGTAATTTCTCTGTGTTTTGGATTAGCCACTACCATATCAGCTGGCAAACGATGCGAAAAGGTTCCAACCTCTCGCGCCGTCCCACAAGCTGATGGCTGTCCAGTTAGCGAGAATGCGCCATTGCCTGGTTTTGCTTGTTTGCCTAGTAAAAAATGCACCATATAAGCTTGCTCATTTACCCAAGTGCCTCTTGAATGCTGATTAAAGCCCATAGTCCAAAAACTAACAACACGGCGAGATTTTTCTATATATAAATCTGCCAAGGCTTTTAATTTTTTCTTAAAATCATCTAGGCTTTCGTTATTATCGCCTTTTGCTAGGTTTGCTACAAAATCAAGCGTATAAGGTGCTAATGCCTTTTTAAAATCTTCAAAAGTGATTTGCCAATGAGCATCGGGCTTATTAGAATTTTTATTTTCCATAACCTGCCCTTGCTTATAGCCAGCATAAGCAAGGCTTACACCCTCAGCCTTGCTAATTACTTTTGATTTTTCTTTTGCAGCGGTGTCAAGCTCGCTTGGGGAGTATTTTGGGTGATTTATATTAGAGCGCAAGCCATAGCCGATATCCACAGGGCCAGTAGCAAAAGTGCAATAATTTTTCACAAATTCCATATCAATAGCTTTTGGATTATTATAAACTATCTCGCGCGCTATATAATTTAAAATCGCAAGATCGGTATTTGGGCGGAATATTATTTCTAAATCAGCTATATTTGAAGTTCTGCTTGAAAAAGTAGAAAGATTTACCACCTTTACCTTTGTAGGATCTTTTAGTTTTCTATCGCTTACGCGCGCCCATAAAACAGGATGCATTTCAGCCATATTTGCGCCCCAGCATATGATGGTATCGGTTAGCTCTATATCATCATAACAGCCTGATGGTTCATCTATGCCAAAGGTTTGCATAAAAGCCACCACCGCACTTGCCATACAATGCCTTGCGTTTGGGTCTATGTTATTTGAGCGAAAACCACCTTTTATCAGCTTAACCGCAGCGTAGCCTTCTTGAATGGTGTATTGTCCGCTACCAAAAACGCCTATGCCAGTTGGGCCTTTTTCGGTGTAGGCTTTTCTAAATTGCTTTTCCATCTCATCAAAGGCTCTTTTCCAGCTTACTTGGGCAAATTTGCCATTTTTATCAAACTCACCCTTGGAATTTACACGCAAAAGTGGTTTTGTAATCCTATCTTCTCCATACATTATCTTAGCGTTAAAATAGCCTTTAATGCAATTCAAACCGCGATTTACCGGAGCTAGCGGGTCGCCTTTTGTGGCTACAATTTTGCCATTTTTAGTAGCTACCATAATGCCACAACCCGTCCCACAAAACCTACACACAGCCTTGTCCCAGCGCCAATTCGCTTTATCTTGTGGCTGAGCATTTAGCGGGCTAGCAATGCCAGCCACACTACACGCAGCCGCAACTGCTGAGCTTTTTATAAACTCTCGTCTATCCATTTTTTCTCCTTTGCGTAGAAGTTTTATGAGCGTAATTTTAGCCCAAAATTTTATGCTTTTTTAGTCTAAAATTTTAAATATAAAAAAATAATTTATTATTTTAAGATTTATTTAATCGCATTTAGCTAAGAATTATAAAGGCTGATATTTCTTAAAAGATGAAATTTCATATATTTTTGTTTTGTTTAAAAATAATTTTTATTTTACAATAAGGCAATTCTTATAAGGCTTATCAATTAAAATTTATAAATTATTTTTTTATATATAAAAATTTTATTAAAATTTTAAAATTTATTTTTAAAATTTGAAAATTTATTTTGGATTATCTTATTTTTTTAATGCGAGTTTTCCCAAGTTTATAAATGCGCGAAGCAGGCGCTAGAAAAAAATGCTCGCCTATAACCTCGCTGGCTTTTTGTTTTGCCCATTTTTCATTGAAGCTAGAATTATGAAAATTTGCGCTACTACTATATGCAAAA
>SPMW01000037.1 GCA_009827235.1 Candidatus Campylobacter infans
AATGCTTTTTGGGCTGGGTTTGTGGGTTCGCGGTGAGAATAAAGGGCGGGGCAGGTTGATTGTCGCGCGGTTTGGATATTTAGCGTGGCGCAAATGGCTAGCGCGGAGTAGGGCGCGCGTGGCTGAGAATTTGCGGGCGCGGGTTGCTTTTAAATAACGGCGTGGCACAAATGGCTAGCGGAGTAGGGCGCGCGTAGCGGGCAGTTTGGGTGTTATGGGCGGATTAAAAATCAAATTTTGAAATTTGGGTGTTTTGGTGGATAAAAATGTGTGTGTTTTGAATAAATTTAAAAGTTTAAAATTTCATTTTGGCTGATAATTTGGCGCAAAATTTTAATGGCTGGGCGGTTTGTTTGGCGGGCGCGGGTGTGTGGCTAAGAATTTGGCGGGCGGGATTTTGTGCGTGGATTAAAAATTAAATTTTAAAATTTGGGCGGTTTGGCGGATAACAATTTGCGTGGTGCGTGGGTTAAAATTCGGTGGATTTATTGAATGAAATTTTAAACTTTTATTTTGGCTGATAATTTGGCGGGCGCGAGGCGGTTGCGCGGTTGAGAGCTGGGCGGGTGCGGTTTGCTTTTTAAACAACGGCGCGGAGCGCAGATTTAAAATTTGGCGGATTTGTTGAATGAAATTTTAAAATTTGTTTTGCGATTGTGGTTGAGAATTTGGCTAGCTGTGTGTGCGCATGCGGGTTTGTAATGGCGTGGCGAATTTTGATTTTTGGCGCGTGGGTTAAAAATAAGATTTTAAAATTTGGGTAGTTTGGCAGATAAAAATTTGCGTGGCACTGGTTACTTTAAATAACGGCGTGGCATTAAAGGCAGAGGGCGTTAAAATCGTTATTTTAAAATAAAATTTTAAAATTTGGGTGGTTTGGGCGCGCGTAAGAGCGTGGTGGGCGGTTTGGGCGTTGCGGGCGGATTAAAAAGCAAATTTTAAAATTTGGGCGTGGGTTTATGGTGCGTTGAATTAAATTAAAATTTTAAAATTTGTTGTGTGATTGTGGCTAAGAATTTGGCGTGGGTTAAAATTTGGGGGTGGGTTTTATCAAGGCGGGCGCGGGTTTGGATTTTTTGGAGTGTGGTTTAAAAATTAAATTTTAAAATTTGGGCGTTTTGGCGGATAAAAATTTGCGTGGTGTGGATTGAAAATTGTTGGTGCGGGTTTAAGGGCGGGCTGTTTGGCTAGCTGTGTGCGCGCACGCGGGTTTTATAAAGGCGGAGCGAATTTTGGTTTTTTCAGGCGGATTAAAAATTAAATTTTAAAATTTGGGCGCTTATATGGGCGAATTAAAAGCTAAATTTTAAAATTTTGGCACTTCGGCGCTCTAACGCGTTTTGCTCTAAGCCGCCGCCCAGCCAACCCGTGCATTAACCCGTTTTTGACCAAACTGCCGCCACTTCACAGCCTTTCTCTTCAAACCAACCCGCCATATTATCATTTTTGCCCCATTTTGCAGGCGCAAATGCTACCCGAATTTTATGCCTTTGTGCTTTAAATGCGGTGTTTAAGGCTTGCAAAAATAGCTTCGCAAAAATTTTGCAAGGCGCCTTTGTCATAATCAAAATAAAGGCTTGGTTCTATGAGTTCGACCTCGTTTATAAGGGCTTTTCCTTTGTGTGTGATGAAATCGATTCTTGCGTAAAGTGGCTTTTGGGGCAAATGCGCTAAAATTTGCCTTGCTGTGTCAAGGCAGCTTTTTTCCACGACTTCGCAGCTATGAACGCTTGCGCCAAATTGCGAATTTGCGCGAAACTCGCCACAAGCAACCCTTCGTGTGATAGCATAGTGAAATTTTGCGTTAAAAAACACAAGGCAAAGCTCGCCCTTGTCTAAAATCTCGCTCATAAATTCTTGCAAAACAAAGCCATTTTTAAAGAGTTTGTCCTTAAAAAGTGAGTTTAAATTTAGCCCATCAAGCCTAAAAACTCCGTTGCCACTTTGTGAGACAAGGGGCTTGATGATGGGGTTTTGCCACATTTTTGCGCGTTTGAGTGCTTCGTCAATGGAATTTTGACTTGGGCGCACAAAAAGGCTAGGGATTATGTCAAAGCCTAAATTTTCTAACTCTTTAAGATAAAGTTTAGATAAATTCCAGCGCAAAAGGGGCAAGGGATTGAAAACGGCAAGATTTAAACGCTTGATTTCGTCCAAAAAGCGTAAAAATTCATCATAATGCTGACTATAATCCCACACCGCTAAGGGCAAAAGCACTGAATTTGAGCTTAAATTTTTTAAATCAAGCTCACGCCAAGGGGCGATTTTTGCCTCGCATTCAACGCCCCTTTCAGCCCAAAATGCCTTTAAGTGCGCACAAAGTCCTTGCAAGGCTGAGTTGCCCTGTGGATAGTCCTTGCACGAGAGTATAACAAACTCATTCTTTGATTTGTGTGGCATACTTTTCAAGGCGACCCTTGTTTTCGCTAACTCTTTTTTCAAGTTTTGGCACGGCAGCTTTTGCTTTGGCTGCATTTGTCGCCTTGCCTACTTGGATAATGCCTAGCATATTCATCATCTTGTGCGGCGGGCATTCGTAGATATAAACGCCCTCTGTGTCAAATTTGAAAGTGGCTTTTTCATCTAGCTTGCTTTCAAATTTGTTTGCGCCCTCTGGGACAAGCACGCTTTTAGCCCAATGCGTTTTGTGTGTCGGCACAAAGGTAATGCTGTCGCCCTTTTGTATGTGAATGAAACCGGGTTCAAAGACCATAGTGCCTTCATCATTGACATCAAGCATTTTGACTTCGTAATCCTTTGCATAAGCAAAGGCACAAAGCAACGCTGTTGCCGAGATAATCTTAACTATTTTTTTCATTTTTCCTCCTTTGTTAAGATATTTGTTTTAAGTGCTGATTTTGCCACGATGACGGGCTTGTTGCTCTCATCATAGAAAATATCGGCTTTGATTTTGTATAAATTTTCGATTAAATCTTTCGTTAAAACGCCCTTTGCCTCGCCTTGCGCCCAAATTTTAGCATCACTTAACACCACAAGTTCGTCAGCAAACTGCGAAGCAAGCGATAAATCGTGCAAGATGATGACAGTGATGAGCTTTTCTTTGCGCGTGTATGAGCGCACGCATTCAAGCAAGACGCATTGATGGTGCATATCAAGTGCGCTTACAGGCTCATCAAGCAGCAAAATTTCAGGCGCTTTGATAAGCACGGAGGCAAAAAGCACCATTTGCCTTTGTCCGCCGCTTAAATTTAAAATGTCTCTGCTGGCTAAATGCAAAATGCCAAGTTCTTCCATAAGGCTTAATGCCTGCGAAATTTGCGTGTCGCTCACATACATTTCAAGCTGGTCAATCAGCCCCAAAAGCACCACTTCAAGCGCGCTTAAACTCGCATCTACGCTACTATCTTGTGGCATATAGGCTATGCGTTTTTTCCACGCGAAATGATTTTTAAGGCTTAACTCCATTTGCTTGTGCGCTATACTGCCCTTAAAGGCTAAATCCCCAAACATTGCCGAGATGAGCGAGGTTTTGCCCGCTCCATTTGGACCGAGTATGGCATAAATTTTGCCCGCTTCAAATTCGCTATTTATGGCATTTGCCACGCAAAGTTCATTGCGATAAATGCTTAAATTTTCAAGCCTTAACATACGCTTTTCCTTTTTGACAAAATTATCCAAAAGAAAAACGGCACACCGACAAAAGAAGTAACGATACCCACAGGAAAGAGTGCGCCGGGGATTATGATTTTAGAAAGCACTGAGGCTATGGACAAAAAGGCTGCACCGCAAAACATAGCACTTGGCAAGAAAAACCTTTGGTCTTCTCCAACAAGAGTGCGAGCGATATGCGGGGCGACAAGCCCGATAAAGCCGATAACGCCGACAAAAGAAATGGCTGTGGCTGTCATTATGGAGACGATAAGCAAGGTGCGAAAGCGCAAGGCGTTTAAATTCACGCCCATACTTTTTGCCCTTGCCTCACCAAGCCTTAAAGCCGTGAGCTTCCACGAGTCCTTTAAAAGCAAGGCGATACAAAGTGTGCTTACCGCAAAAATCACGGCTAAATTTATCCAATTTGCCTTTTGTAAAGACCCAAAAAGCCAAAACAAAATGAGCTGTGAAATTTCAGGGCTTGATAAAAACTGCACGAGCGAAAGTAGGCTTTGAAACAAAAACAAAAGCGCAATGCCTACTAGCACAAGTGTGGCTGAGCTGAAACGGCGCATAGCCGCAAAGGAAAAAAGCACCGCCGCGCTAAGCATAGTCATCACAAAAGCCCCAACAGGCACAGCAAAAAGCAAGGGCAAACCAAAGCTCCCAAAGGCGATGACAAGGCTTGCCCCAAAGCCAGCTGCTGCTGCAAGTCCCAAAGTATAAGGACTTGCCATAGGATTGTTAAGCAGGGTTTGGATTTCAGCCCCGCCCACGCCCAAAGCCCCACCAACCACTAACGCCATAAGCGCGATAGGCAAACGCAAATCAAAAACTATCGCCAAAGTCGTTTCATCGACACTTATGTCGTCAAAAAAAGGGCTTAAAAGCGCGTCTAAAACCTCTCGTGGGGGCAAAAGCGATGGACCTGTGGCTATGTCAAAAATGAGTGAGACAATAGCCACAGCCAAAAAGCTGATGATGATAACAAAGCGTTTAAATTCACGCTTTCTGTGTGCTTTGAGTGCGCTTTGAACTTGCTCGCTCATCATTTGTCCTTAATTTACTCAGCACGAATGCCAAAAGTGCCTTGTGGGATTATCGGTAGATATTTTTTGTGAAAATCCACATAGGTTTTAATCGGATCAATGTCCTCAAACAAGTCAGGATACAAGGCTTTTGCAAGGTATTGTATCATACTTGCATCGGCTAGGTTGCGTGAAGCGCCCATATAAAGCCCATAAAGGCGGTTTTGCCTAATGGCTGGGAGCGAATTCCACGCTGGGCGTTTTTTGTAAGCTGCTAGTCTTTTTAGGGCTTCTTTTTTGTCAATTCCTATGCCCATTACCATAGCTTCTTTGTTCTTTTTAAGCTCTGTTTCGCGCCCTGCTATCATTATAACCTCTGGCTTTGAAACGATGATTTGCTCGGGGTTTATCGGCGCCCATTGCGTTACAAAGGGTGCTGCTATGTTTTCTCCGCCCGCTAAATCAATAAGCGAACCCCACATATCCTTGCCATAAGTAATGCCCGCTTCATTTGGTCCTTTGTTGCCAAATTCTATGTAAATTTTAGGCTTTTTGCGCTTTGCCTTTGCTATGCGGCTTTGCACTTCATTTGCTATGCCTTCATACCATTTGGCAAGCTCTGCGGCTTTCTTTTTTTCGCCTGTGATTTCGCCCAAAAGTTTGGTTGAAAGCAAGTGCCTTTCAAGCGTTTCGCGGTTATAATCCAAAATGATTATAGGAATGTTCGCCTCAATGACAGGTTCAAGGTCAAATTCCAAAAGCTGCCACTGCCACGCCGCTAAAATCAGCAAATCAGGCTTTAAAGCAAGCACCTTTTCTACCGAAAAAGTGCCAACCTCAGCCTCACCAAAGTCTGCAAGCTTGTTAAGACGAGGCACAGCCTTGCTATACACCTCCCAGCTTGCGGGCGTCCAGTCCGTCCAAACGGCTTTTGAAAAGCCTACGACATTGTCAAGTGCTTTTACACCGCCAACAGCGATGAAATCAGTATAGTAAAAGCCCAAAGCTATGCGTTTAGCGGGCAAATTTACCTTAACTTCGCGCCCCAAGACATCTTTGAGAACCTTTACCTCCGCAAAGGCTGAATTTGCGATGAATATCCCAAGCAGGATAAAGACTAATTTTGCTAAATTCTGTTTCATTGTTTCCTCCCTATAAAGAATTTGCAAACGAAATTTAATTATTTTTGATTTTAATTATTAAAAATAAAAATTTAGTAAAACTTTCTTAAAATAAAATTAAATATCAAAAAATTTATAAAAAATTTTTTATCAAAATCAAAACAAACACTTTTGCGATTAGTAAAAGTGCTTAAATTTCGAGGCGAAGACTTGAAATTTTTCGCCGTTACTCGAAAAACCAAAACACAAACTGCAAAAACCAAATTTGGTTTTTGCAGTTTTAAGTTTTTGCAGTTTTGCGAAGTTAAACCTAAATTCGTTTAAATTTGCTCAAAATTCACGCTCAAACACAACTCAAAGGCAAAAATTTTAAGATGATTTGGGCGTTGTGTAAAAAATTTTGCAAGGATAGAGTGCTAGCGCATTTGGCGTGGCGGGCGCGGGGCTAGGAATTTGCGGGCGCAAGGCGATTAAAGGTGGGGGCGGTCTGGCTAGCTGTGTGCGCGCACGCAGGTTTTATAAAGGCTTGGTAAATTTTGATTTTTTGGTGTGTGGCTTAAAAATAAATTTTAAAATTTTGGCGTTTTGGCGGATAAAAATTTGCGGGGCGCGGGTTTAAAATTTGGGTTAGTTTGTGAGAGTTGCAACAAAATTAAAATTTTAAAATTTTATTTTTGGCTAAGAGTGTGGCGGGCATGGCTGAGAATTTGCGGGCGCGGGTTGCTTTTAAATAACGGTGTTGCGGGCGCGCGGGCGCAAAACATTATTTCACAGCATAAAACATCATTTCATAGCATAGAGCATTATTTCACAGCATAAAAACATTATTTTATGGTGCTAATAAGATCTAGCACGCTTTTTTGGGCGCGTTGGTCGCGTATATCGACTTTAAAGAAAATTTTGGCGATTTTTAAATCCTTGCCGCTTCGCCAGCCGCGGTAATTTTGCCCCATGGCTAAAAATTGCAAGCGTTTTGGCTCTACTCCATTTGCGATTAGTTGATTTAGCACATTAAATCCGCGCTTGGCTGAAAGCTGGTAATTTTCAATATAATCTAAATGATCATCAGCAAACCCGCGAATTTCAACCGAAACAGAATTAGGCAGTTTTGCAGCTATCATAGAAACCGTGCGTAAAAATAATTTTATATCATCGCGATCAATGCTTGCGCTAGCATTATCAAATCTTATTTCAGTTGGTAAATCAAGCGCGATTTGATTTTCTGCTTGATCTAGGGCGATATTGTAGCGTTCATTGCGGCGATTGATTTTGATGGTTTGGCCGTCTTGATTTTGCTGATTTAGTGCTGTGGCGGTGTTTGCGTTTTCTAATCTGCCTTGGCGTCCGCCTTCTTGCTTTTTGGTAGCACTACTACTATCTGGGAATTCAAAAATTTTAATCATCGCCGTAGTCATCGCATTTGCCTTTGCTTGATCTACATTTGAAATAGCCCAAAGCGCGATAAAAAGCGCCAAAAGCAAAGAAAGAAAGTCAGCATAAGGCACAGCCCATTTTTCACCAGCAGGACATTCTGGAGCTTTTTTCTTTTTAGCCATTTTACGCCTTTAATTTATTTTATTGTTTATTTAAACTGAGAAGTGCGAGGCTGTGATTTTTCAAGAAAATTAAATAATTTTGCCTCTAAATTTCGCGGGTTTGCGCCCTCAGCTATGCCCACAAGAGCTTCAATTATCAGCTCGCGCTCTTTAATTAAATCTTTTGCGTTATTCATTAGTTTATTGCCCCAAGGCCCAAAAAACGCATACGCGCCCATAATCCCAGTAACTGTTGCTGTAAATGCGCCCGCAATACCAGCTGCCATAGCTTGTGGATTATCAAGCAGTTGTAATGCTAGCATCAAGCCCATAACCGCTCCAACTAGCCCAAATGTAGGGCAACTCTCGCCAGTTCGCAACCAAAAATGCGCGCACTCGTGGTAATAATTTTCTGTGGTTTCAAGCTCTAATTCTAAATTTTCGCGCACTTCATCGATTGGCTGACCATCTACTAGCATACTTAGACCTGATTTTAAAAATTCATTTTCTACGCCTTGGGCTTTTTGCTCTAAGGCCAAAATGCCATCTTTTCTAGCTATTGTAGAATAGCTCACTAGCTCTTCGATGCGTTTATTTAAATCCACGCCAGCACCTTTAAAAACTATGCCAAGTTCTTTAAATGCTGGGCCTACATAGCGTTTGTTTGTAGCTGTCATTGAGGCCATCATAGCTGTTGGGATAACTATCAAAAACGAGCTTAAATGAATAACATGAATTGGGTTACCGCCTTCTAAAATATCGCCTACTGAAATACTAGTAATAGAAAGCACCATACCAAGAATAGTAGCTAAATCCATAATTTTGCCTTATTGTTTGTGATAAAATCTTGCAATTATGCCAAAATTTTGATGAAACTAAGCAAAAGCTATACCTAAACATAAAATTTGGCAGAAAATTAAGCATTTAAGCGAAGTTATAAGCATTTTGGCTATAATCGCCGCCAAATTTTAATAAGGCAAAACATGGATATTTTGCAAACCGCAAAAGATGTGCTAGCTCTTGAAGCAAGCGAATTAAAACGCCACGAAAATATGCTAAATGCGAGTTTTGTCAAGGCTTGCGAAGAGATTTTTCACACAAAGGGCAAACTAATAGTAACTGGCGTAGGCAAAAGCGGCCACATAGGCGCAAAAATCGCCGCAACCCTAGCAAGCACAGGCACGCCAAGCTTTTTTTTACATCCCACAGAAGCAATGCATGGCGATCTTGGTATGATAAGCCAAAATGATAGCGTGCTTGCTATTAGTTTTAGTGGCCAAAGCAGCGAGCTTTTAGCCATTATGCCACACATCAGGCGCCGTGGAATTAAAATAATTTCTATGGCAAAATCATCTAGCACCCTAGCGACTCTAAGCGATGTAAATATCAGCCTTGATATATTAAAAGAAGCTTGCCCGCTAGGTGCTGCGCCTACTGTTTCTACTACTTTAAGCTTAGCTCTTGGCGATGCGTTGTGTGTGTGCTTGATGAAAATGCGAAATTTTACATCAAATGATTTTGCGTCTTTTCATCCTGGTGGCACGCTTGGTAAAAGGCTGTATTTAAAATTAAGCGACATTATGCGAGTAAAAAATTTGCCCCTAGTTAGCCAAGATGCGAGCTTGCGCGAGGCCATAAATGCGATAAGCGAGGGTAAATTAGGCACGGCTTTATTAGTTGATGATACTGGCGCGCTAAAAGCTGTGCTAAGTGATGGGGATTTACGCAGAGCCATGCAAAGTGCGGATTTTAGCTTAGATGCTAAGGCTTTAAAGTATGCAAATACCAAGCCAAAAACGCTAGATGATGATGAAATTTTAGCTTATGACGCGCTTAAAATGATAGAGCAGTATAAAATACAAATTTTAATCATCACAAAGGCTAAAAAAGTAGCGGGCGTGGTGCATATCCACGATTTAACCACGCTTGGGCTTTGATAAATTTTAAAATTTAGAGTTTGGCGATTTATAAATTTTAAAATTTCTAGCTTGGGCGATTTATAAATTTTAAAATTTTAATTTACAGGGCAAAAAATGCGGATAAATCAATACATTTCACACAATACCGGCCATTCTAGGCGCGAGGCCGATGAATTAATAAAAGCTGGCAAAGTGCGTGTAAATGGGCGCGTGCTAGAAAACTTAGGCTATGATGTGCAAAAAAACGATAAAATAAGCATCAATTCGCGCGCGGTGCGTGTAAAAAATGATTATAGCGTGATTGTGTATCATAAGCCAAAGGGCGAATTAGTAAGCAAAAGCGATGCGCGCGGGCGCAGGCTGATTTATGATAGCTTGCCAAATGGCTTTAAGCATTTTATTCCTGTTGGGCGTTTGGATTATGCAAGTAGTGGGCTTTTGCTGCTAACTGATTCGCCAAAAATCGCCACAGCATTAAGCGGGAGCGATTTAGAAAGAGAATATTATTTAAAGGTAAAAGGTAGCGTAAGCGATGAAGTAAAAGAGGCCATGAGAACGGGGCTAAGCCTAAAAGATGCCACAAAAGGCGCGCACGCAAAAACGCGCATAAAATCTATGGATTTTGCGCCTTTTGTTGCTTTTGGCATAGTTAGCCAAAGTGGTGGATATACGCGTCTTCGCGTGATTATCAATGAAGGCAAAAATAGGGAATTAAGGCGCTTTTTTGGGCATTTTGATTTAGAGGTTATGGATTTAAAAAGAGTGGCTTTTGGAGTGGTTAGCCTTGATACGCTAAAAGAGGGCAAATGGCGGTATTTTGGGGCTGGCGAGTATGATAGATTGCGTGATTTTTTGGCTAATTTAGAGCCTAAAAAAAGCATAAAAGCTTTAAATAAAACAGAAAATTTACCCAAAAATCCTAAACCTAACGAGCCAAAAAACGCGCAAAAAACTAAGCCAAAAAATGCGCAAAAAATTTCACGCTCAGCAAAAAATGAAAATTCTATAAATTCTAACTCAAATCCGGCTTTTTCTAAAAAAGCTACAAATTTTAAAAAACATTCAAGCAAACCCAAATAAAACGCCACGCATTCGCTACCAAAACCTTAAAAAATGAATTTTAAAATTTTTAGTTAAAAAATATTTATTATAAATTTATCGATTTTGAGATAATATTTCGACCAAAATTATCTTAAATAAGGCAAACAATGAATAGAGTGTATTTAGATAACAACGCAACCACTATGTTGGATCCAGAAGCATTGGAGCTGATGTTGCCATTTTTACAAGATCAATACGGCAATCCAAATTCCTTGCATTTTTTTGGCTCACAAACTCACGGCGCATTAAAAACTGCCATCGATCAGCTCTACGCTGGTATAAACGCAAGAGATAATGACGATATAGTAATAACTAGCTGTGCTACTGAGAGCAATAACTGGGTGCTAAAAGGCATATATTTTGATAAAATTTTAAATAAAGAAAAAAACAGAATAATAATTTCTGGTGTAGAACATCCTGCCGTTTTTGCTACGGCTAGTTTTTTACAAAGCCTTGGGGTTGAGGTAAGTATTTTAAATGTAAATAGCGATGCGAGCTTGAACCCAAAAAGTTTAAAAGATTTAATGGGCGATGATGTAGCCCTTGTTAGCATAATGAGCGCAAACAACGAAACAGGCGTTATTTTCCCTATAAATGAGCTTTGCGAAATAGCCCACGAATACGGCGCGCTTTTTCACACTGATGCGGTTCAATCCATAGGCAAAATCCCTGTAAATGTGCAAGTTAGCGGTGTGGATTTTTTAAGTTTTAGCGCGCATAAATTTCACGGCCCAAAGGGCGTTGGCGGGCTTTTCATTAAAGATGGAGCAAGTCTTACGCCATTACTTCATGGAGGCGAGCAAATGGGCGGGAGACGCTCAGGCACGCTAAATGTCGCTGGTATCGTTGGTATGGGCAAGGCGATGGAAAATGCTGTGAAATTTTTAAGCGTTGAAAAAACGCATGTGGAAAGATTAAGAAATAAACTCGAAGACGCGCTTTTAACAATTAGCGATGTTTATGTGGTTGGCGATAGGGCCAAACGCGTGCCAAATACGATTTTAGCGTCAATTCGCGGGGTTGAAGGCGAGGCTATGCTTTGGGATTTAAATCAAGCAGGCATTGCAGCTAGCACTGGCTCAGCCTGTGCTAGTGAAAGCTTAGAGAGCAATCCAATAATGCAAGCAATAGGCGCGGATTCAGAGCTGGCTCACACTGCCCTAAGGCTTTCTTTATCGCGTTTTAATACAGAAGCAGAAATTGATTACGCCATAGAAAAAATAAAGGCCGCCGTGGATAGATTAAGGGCGATTTCTAGTTCGTTTGCGTATGCGCCAAATGGCCATGAAAGCGGACTTTAAAATTTTAAAAAGGACAAAAAATGCTTTATCCAATTTTACTTATCATTCATTTAACTTGCGCGATTATATTTTTAGGCTATATTTTTTGCGATGTGGTGCTTTTAAATCTTGTAAGAAAGCACCTTGGCGATGAATGGGCCGATAAAACCTGGTCTGTGGTAATGCCACGCGGGCGCAAAATTATGCCTGTGGCCTTGCTTTTGTTGATAATTACGGGCTTTGGTATGGTTACTAATTACATAAGCTTTAAAGATGCTACATTTTTTGCTAATTCTCTTAGCACGCTTCTTAGCATTAAAATGTTTTTGGGGCTTTTGATTTTTGTGCTTGCTTTTACTTCGATTGCTGTGTGGAAAATTAAGAAAAAAGAAATTTTTTATGCTAAATACTTACACCAAATAGTGCTAATCTTAGGCGCAATAATCATAATCTTAGCAAAACTTGCTTTTTATATTTAAGGAGAAAAAATGGCAAAAGGCAATTTAATAAACAAAAATATATGGGCTGAGTATTCTAAAAAGGTTCAAGATTCTATGAATAATCCCAAAAATATGGGCGAAATAACCAGTGAGCAAGCAG
This sequence comes from Candidatus Campylobacter infans, assembly GCA_009827235.1. Taxonomy (GTDB): domain Bacteria; phylum Campylobacterota; class Campylobacteria; order Campylobacterales; family Campylobacteraceae; genus Campylobacter; species Campylobacter infans. The sequence goes on from SPMW01000037.1 coordinate 12,197, forward strand.
AGGCGATGGGTTGTAAATTAATCGTGGCGGATTTTGGCGCGGAGTCTTGCGGGGATGCGGTGCGTTTATACTGGGCGGTTGATCCAAATAGCGATATTATTAAAGATGCGAAATTTAAAAGCTTTGGCTGTGGAACTGCGATCGCAAGTAGTGATTATATGGCTGAGCTTTGCCGTGGCAAAAAGGTAGAAGATGCCGTAAAAATCACAAACCTAGATGTAGAGCGCGCTATGCGTGATGAGCCAGACACGCCAGCTGTGCCACCACAAAAAATGCATTGTTCGGTGATGGCTTATGATGTGATTAAACGCGCAGCAAGCCAGTATTTAGGCGTGGATCCTGAGCATTTTGAGGATCAAATAATCGTTTGTGAATGCGCTAGGGTAAGCCTTGGGACGATTAAAGATGTGATTAGAATAAATAATTTAACCACGGTTGAGCAAATAACCGAATACACAAAAGCTGGCGCATTTTGTAAATCCTGTATTAAGCCCGGCGGGCATGAAAAAAGAGAGTATTATTTGGTGGATATTTTGGCTGAAACCAGAGCGCAAATGGAGGCCGAACATCTTGGCAAAATAGCCGATGCAAAAATTAGCGGCGCGGATTTTGGCGATGATTTAAGCTTTGATGAGCTTACGATGGTAAAGCAATTAAAAGCCATTGAGGCCGTGATTGACGAGCAAATCCGCCCTATGCTAAATTTTGATGGCGGGGATTTAGAGATTTTGGATATACAAAAATCAAATGATGGCAAAATCGATGTGTATATACGCTATATGGGTGCTTGCGGGGGTTGCGCGCATAGCTCTGGTGGCACGCTTTATGCCATCGAAAGTGTGCTAAATGAAACCCTAAGCCCAAATATCCGCGTAATGCCAGTGTGATGGATTTTGCTAATTTTGCTTAAAATTCCTAGCGTAGATTTTGCTTTTATTTAAAATTTATTTAGTTTAAAATCTACGCAAATTTTTGATATTTTTAAATATTTTTACTATTTTAAATTCTGCACGGGTTTTAAAATTTTAAAATTTTGATTATTTTTTGCGTGCTTATTTTTAAAATTTATTTTTATTTTTTTAAAATTTGCTTTTAGTAGTTTAAATTTCGCGCAGATTTTGAAAAGGATTAAAGAATAAAAATAAAAAAAACCCCGTTAAATTTTAAAATTTAGCGGGGTGAAATTTAATTAAAATGAATATTTAAACTTTTAATTAAATTAAATTAGAATTGTATGCCACCTGAGCCACCGATTTGGATTTTGCAGTCACTTGAACCCGTGCCAATACTTTCAGTATCGCCTTTACCACACATAGCTTTGACGCCCGGTAGTTTCATTAACTGTTTGCAAACAGCATCAGAATTTGAAAATTTTAATTTGAGTTCAACCTTGTCTGAGGCGTTGGCTCCAGTAGTAGGTGTTGTAGGTAATGTTATTTTTACGCACTCTATGTTACCCTTCACTTTAAGGGAGCCATCTTTTTGTAAAGCGTTAGTTAGCTTTGTAAAATCATTTTTTACACTACTTGTAAATTTACCCTTAGCAGTATAATAAGCTGTCAAATCACTCACCGCCGTAGTAAGATTTGTCGCTGCCTTTGCTACC
>SPMW01000038.1 GCA_009827235.1 Candidatus Campylobacter infans
TTCGCCCAAATTTTAAAATCGCGCAAAATTCTTTAATTTTATTTTAAATTCTGGGCGCGAAAGTTGCGCTAAAAATTCACCCGCACCACTTTTTTAGTCCAAAATCAAGCCAAATATCCCCAAACAAGCGCAAAATTAAACTTCATTTTAATGTTGAATAAGTATAATTTTGCCTATGAAAAAACAAGAACGCTTAATCATCAAAAATTTTGGACCCATTGTTGAGGCAAAGATTGACATAAAGCCATTTATGGTATTTATCGGCGAAAGTGGCAGCGGCAAAAGCGTGATTTTAAAGCTATTGTCGCTTTTTCGGTGGATATATAAAAAAAATATTTTAAGAGATATAGCAAAAAATGCAAGCATTAAAAAAGAGCTGTATAGATTTCGCATAGATAAAATGCTTAGAGAATCAGGGCTAAGTGATTTTTGCCTTAAAGGTAGCCAAGCGCATTATTATATCGGTGATTTTTATATCTCCATTATCTATAACGACAAGCTAATTTTAAAAATTTCACCACAAAACACAAACAACAAAACCCTTGAAAAAATTTCTTTTATCACCGATGATCGATTTGCTATCCCAATGCTGGCAAATAACCAAATCCGCAGAGGGGCGATTCCTTATCATTTAGAAAAAACCTTTAATGATTTTTTGGAGTCTTTTAACCATTTACAAACCAACAAAAAAGTAAAAGTAAGCATTTTTGACCTTGAATTATCGCTAGAAAAATACGGCATAGAAAATCGCCTTTATATAAATCTTAAAAATTCCAAAACACAACTACATAACGCCTCATCAGGCATAAAGTCCGCTTCTATAATAGAGCTTATATCCACCTATTTTGTCGCAAACAAAGAATACACGCAAAACAAATATGCCGATTTTATTGTAGATATTTTTTCAAAATCTCAAAATAGAAATCCAAATGAATTTTTAAAAAATTTTGAAAATATCACATTTGATAAAGAGCGATATAGCTTATTTATAGAAGAACCCGAACTTAGCTTATTTCCTAACGCACAAAAAAAATTAGTAGAATATCTTGTAAATTTATGTTTTTATTTAAATACCAAAAAAACCATCCAAATAGCCTTTTCTACGCACAGCCCTTATATGCTTAGCTCGCTAAATTGCCTTTTGTTAGCGCACGAAATCGCTAGTAAAAATCCTAAACTAAAAGAGCAAATAACAAACATAATCCCAAACAAATTTTGGCTAGATATTAGCAAATTTGACGCTTTTAAAGTAGAAAATGGCGAAGTTTTTAGCATTATAGACAAACAAACAAATTTAATTTTAGCTGAAAGCATAGATGAAGTTTCAGAAGAAATCGGCGAAACCTTTGACAAACTTTTGGAGCTAGAAAATACTAATGAATCCAAATAAAGAATTAGTTTGCCAAGAAAACGGCAAAATTTTTAGGCTTTATACAAACGGCATAGAATTTTCTAAAATCAAGCTTGATAACGGGCAAAATAACGAGCGCAAAAAGTGCGATTATCTAATCGTCAAAAGCACAAACGACATTCAAATTTTTATAGAGCTAAAAGGCAACAAAATTGCAAAAGCCTATCAGCAAATACTTGCAAGCTATAATGATATAAATCGCGCCAAAAATTTACAAGTAAAATATTATGCTGCGATAGTAAGCTCAAGGTATCCAAAAGAAGACACCACAATTCAAACCTTAAAAAGAGAAGCAAAGAAAATATTTGCAGAAATTTTTATAAAAAATAAAGAAATGCAAACACAATACAATCCAACCAACAACACCATAGAAAAAACAAACTAATAATTTCATCAGCACAGCAAGCTATGATTTAGCCACATTCTAAATCGCTCACAAATTTTAAATTTTATTTTAAATTCTGGGCGCGAAAATCTGCACCAAAAATCCGCCCGCCACATTGAAAATTTTTGCGCCACGCCAAGAATTCCGCGCGCAAGCCACGAAAAAATCCGCCAAAAAGTCAAAAAGCCAAATTTTAAACTTTTTAATAAAAATGTGATACAATTTTGTAGCTATTGCGATTGTAAATTTACGCATAAATAGGTTTATTGACGATTTAAAGGATTTGTAATGTTACAAAATTTTGCCCTTATTGTTGTGGCGTTTGGCTTTTTTTTAATAGCTGCATTAGCAGTTAAAAATGTTATTGATAGCACGAAAATCGACAAACAAGTAAAAAGTGCTTAACTTGGCTTTTGTTTTTGATTAGCAGTTAAAAGCTTGTTTGTTTCGTTTTCAAAAATACTTCTCAAATCCGTTTTTCTACCATAGCGCAAAATCTGCGCCAAATTTTAAAATTTTGCGCGCGCCACCCGCGCCCGCCAAGAATTCGCGCGCCACGCCCGCGCCACGCTCCGCGCGCCCCGCGTTCTGCGCGCAAGCCACGCCAAACTCCGCCAATAAGTCTTAGTGCCATTAGCGATTATGATTTAAGCCCAGTCAAATAGCTTTGAAACATCTTGGTATTTGCTTCTTGCTCCATAACTTCTTCTTGGCTGGGTTGTTTTATTTGTATTCCATTTAAGCATTTTTCAAATAAAAAATCTTGTATCTCTTCTTTTTGATTTGTTTCATAATACCCAATAAGCTTAGTTTTAAACTCTTCGATATGCTCAACATCAATATTTATTAGCCCAGCACCATTTTCGATAAGAACCCTATTAGCACAAATCATAGCAGTTCTTTTGTTTCCATCTAAAAACATTTGCTTTCTCATAATATATAGCATTAAATCAATGGCTTTTTTTGTGGCATTTTCTGCTTTGTTAATCTCGCTTATATCATTTATAATATCTGCTTTTACTGGTAAATCTGGCCGCCAAGTTGTCCCACCAATGCTTACTGGCATTCCCCTTAAAAAACCAGCATTATTATAAAGCCCAGCACCGATAATTCTATTAACCTCACATACAAAAGCAAAATCAGTTTGCGGATACTCCATAGTATCAAAAACAAATTGCCAAGCGTGTTTTAAGTTATTTATAGCAACTACATCACCTACACTTAAACTAGAAACATTTACCCCATTAAATACGGCCTCTGTTTGTGGAAAGGTTACTGCGATACCCTCTAATCTGGCACTTTTATAGATATTGTCTATAAGATTTCTTTTTGCTAGAAAAATATTTTCTTCTTTGCTAATTGAGAATTTATTATATATTTTTGGCATAGATATCCTTTAAAATTATTTTTAATTGATTTTATGACAAAATTAAAATTTTACATTAAACAAATTTATAAACAATTTATTTTGTGTATTTTTATGGGATTTATTTAGTGCTTTTTAATCTTGCTATCAAATGCTAGCTTATAAACTTTTTAAATCGTATAAATTTTTAAACTTTATTTTAAATTCTGGGCGCAAAACCCGCCAAATTTTAAAATTTTGCGCGCGCCACCCGCGCCCGTCCGCGTTCTGCGCGCGCCCTTGCGCGCAAGCCACGCCAAAATCCGCTAAGAGTTTAAAGCACCAAAACGCAAAAAACCAAATTTTAAAACTCACCAAATTTTAAAATTTAAACCACGCGCCAAAATCCGTGCCAAATTTTAAAATTTCAAAACCCACACCAAATTTTAAAAACGCCCAAAATTTTAAACTTTTAGCCCTTATAAGCATCTTTTCTAGCCACTACTCTTAGCACCAAGATTATTAACTCATCATCTTTTTTTGTGTATATCGCCCTAAAAGAGCCAATTCTAAGCCTATAAAGTCCGGCGTAAGCGCCTTTTAAAGCCTTTATCTTTGTGGTTTTTAAAAGCTCTTGTTCGTATTTGTAGTTAAAATTCCTAGCAAACTCGCTTAAAATTTCCATTATTATGGTGCTATTTTTTTTGCCTATATTAGCAAAATCCTTTTTAACTCTGCTATCAAATGCTAATTTATAGCTCATTTATGAACTTTTTCATTTCGTCTTGTTTGATGATTTGTGGATTTTTTAGCCTGCTTTTTGCTATTTTCAAATCAAGCGTGTCAAAATAAAGCTCCAAAGCCCTTGCTATAATCTTGCTTTTTGGCATATTAAGATCTTTTGAAAGTGTGTCTAATTCGTTTTTTAAAGCGTTTTGTATGGTAAAGCTTATTTTTGCTGAATTTTGCATTTTTGTCCTTTGTAAAAACTGCGAAAGTATATAAAAATCAGCGTAAAAGTCAATACTTTATGCTGATTTATTTTAAATTCTCGGCGCAAATCTGCGCCAAAATCCGCCAAAAAGCTAAAAATAATTTTTAGATGTTTTTTGCTGTTTTGTTTGAAATTAAATCATTAAACCAAGCGATATTTTTTTGTAAATCTAACACTCCGTTTGTTATTTTGGCGATTATTTCGTAGTTTTGAGTGTTGTCATACACCAAAATTTCATTACACAATGGCACAACTTTTAAAAGATTTTGCATACTTTCATAATAACGCTTATCGATTAGATGTGGTTTTGTGTCGTGTCCGCCTTTGGCTACTCTTATTTTTACGCGCTCTTTTGCTGTTTGTGGGCTATCAAGTCCTACAAAGCGCAAATTTATTTTATAATTATTTACTTTTAGCTTATTAAATAGATTTAATATTGATTTTCCACAAAGCGTGGTTTCTTGGTTGAAATCAAGCCCATCTCTTAAATGAACTCTACGCATTTTTATAGCAATTTTTGAAGCGCGGACTTGGGTTTTTGTATCTTTATGATCCCCGATACTTTGAGCGATTTCATCTACATTTATGCGATAACCTAAATTTATCCCTTGCTCTTGTGCTAAAAAATATAAGGTTGTTTTTCCAGCGCCATTTACGCCTGCAAAGATAGTAGCTGTTGGCTGATTTGCCATAATGTATTCCTTGTTTGTAACTTTTAAATAATTATAACAAAATCTATGAAAAAATAAAAAGATTAAAAATAAAAAAAAAGAAAAATGAAGGGGGCTTGCTAGCTTTTAGCTAGCAAGCAGATTAAGCCATAAAGGCTAAAAGATTAGGCAAATGTTATGTCGCCACCTGATACTTTGTCTTGGGTGTCAATTGTGTTATCCACAACAGCAAGAAGTTTAACGGTAGCCTTCTCAATACCAGTAGTAGAAGTGCCGCCACTTACTGAGAATAAGTAAGAATTGCCATCGCCAGAGTTAAGTGCGAAAATGGCTTTAGCGCTTGAACTAACACTAATTTTTGATATAGAAGAGCTAGCACCGCTTATAGCATTTAATAATGCTTGACCAAGATTTTGCTCTGTAAAGTCTATATTATCAACTCCTTTAAAGAAATATGCTTTTGATCCGCTGATAGTTGTGGTAGCACTAACTTCATTGAAGCTACCACTACCACTAAATCCACTAAATGCTCCAGAAACATTTAACATATCATTACCTGATAAGCCGGTGATTGTAGTATGTGGATCGTTACCATTTCCTGCTGCGCTTTGTAGCTTGATAGTTTCTTTAATACCATCATCTTTATTTAATTTGATAGTATCCCCAGTATTGATATTTTCTAGTGTGATACCATTAGTATTTTGACCGCTAGTGCCTTTGAAACCAGCTAGGTTGATATCTTTATTATCGCCTGTGTCAATAGTTAAAGAGCCAGAACCTGAAAGAGTAAGATTTAGGTTATCTTTTATGCTATCATAGCTGATTTTTGCACCTGAAGTGCTGCTACCACCTGAAATATCAAGCACTTCAATGCCAGAGATTTTAGTAATTTTTGTAAAATCTACACTTGTAGTAGAAGCATCTAAGGTTAAGGTATCTTTGCCGTCTCCGCCGTTGATTGTTAGGCCAGTGCCTGCGCCTGATTTTAGTGTGATAGTATCATCACCTGCGCCAAGGTTGATTGTAGTAACTGATGCGCCACTTTGAACTTCGATATTATCATTACCAGCACCTGCATCTATTGTACCTACTTTTGTGCCTGAGCCTGATAGGACAATTTTGTCATCGCCATCGCCAGCGTCTAGGGTGCCTACTGTGCCACTTATATTGATAATGTCTGCGCCCTCGCCTGTGCTTAGGGTAGCTACATTTGCGCCAGCGTTTATAATAACTGTATCTGCGCCTTTGCCTGTGCTAACATCTTTAATTTTACCGTTATTGATAGTGATAGTGTCGTTGCTCTCAGTGCCTGTAACTGTAACGGTAGTAGCATCTACTGCTGATTCATCTTGACTAGCATTGCCAAGGTTATTGTCATTTAGAGTTAAGCTACCGCTTTTAAAATTTGTAATGTTTAGTTTATGGCCTGTTGAGCCAGCAGCGATTTTTAGACTGCTTAGGTTGATATTGTCGTTAGTAGCTGTGCCTTTGCCTTTTATTTCTAGCTCGGTAATGTCATATTCACCAGTGCCTTCATTCCAAGCGTTTAGTTTTTCGCTACCTAGGGTGATATTTTTGCCGGTAATATCGCTAGATTGGATTTTACCTCTACCTGTGATTGTTTGGACATTAGTTAATTTTGTAGTGCTTAGATCTACTACGCCATTTTCAAGTTTTAGGGTGTTATTGCCAGTGCCACCATTTAGGTTTTTGATAACTGCGCCAGCTGTGATAGCTATGATATCATCGCCATCGCCTGCATCTAGATCTTTTACTCTTGCGCCTGCTGCTACTGAGATAGTATCAGCACCTGCGCCAGCATTTAGAGTATCTACTTCACCAGCTGTTACAGAAATTTTATCATCGCCTTCGCCAGCTTCTAGGGTTTTTACTTTACCGCTTACGCTGATAGTGTCGTTACCTGTGCCGGTTGTTAATCTAGTTACTTCGCCACTTACATTAACATTGTCATCGCCTGCGCCTGCTGTTAGGGCATTTACTTTACCAGCTACGGTAACTGTGTTTGCGCCGTTGTTTAGTGTTAGAGTATTTACGCTTGCAGCTGAGGCGATAGTAACTTTATCGTTACCTTCGTTAGAATCTAGGCTAGTTACTTTACCGCTCTCAAGAGTGATAACATCATTGCCAGCTGTGCCGGTGATGGTAACTTTTGTGGCGTCTGTGTTTGCAGCGTCATCAGAGTTGCCAAGAGAATCGTTGTTTAGTTTGATAGAAGAGTTTTTAACATTTGTAATGTTTAGCTCGTGGCCTGTTGATTCTTCTGCTACTGCAACTTTTGTAAGGTCGATAGCACCTGATGCTTTATCTGCTGCTACTTCTAGTTTAGCTGCATCGTATGTGCCTGTGCTTTCGCCAGCTGCGTTTAGTCTTTCTGTGCCAAGATTAAGAGCTATGCCGTTTAGTTGAGATGCTTTTAATTTGCCCTCGCCACTAATAGCGCTGATGTTAGTTAGAGTTGTTTTAGTTAGATCTACTTTGCCATCTGTTAGTTTTAGAGAGTTAGTGCCTGCGCCACCATCAATAGTAGCGTTTGCTACATTTGCTTTGCTGCTTACTGAAATAGTGTCATCGCCATTACCAGCGTTTAGTTTGCTAACTTTTGCGCCATCGCCTAGGGTGATGATGTCGTTGCCATTGCCAGCGTTTAGAGTGCTGATTGTGCTTTTTGTAACGGTGATTTTGTCATCGCCATTGCCAGCGTCTAGGGTAGTTACTTTCGCATTTGATGCGATGATTGTATCATTGCCGTTGCCAGCTTTTAGGGTATCTACATTGTTATTTACATTGATAGTGTCATCGCCATCGCCTGTGTCTAGGGTAGTCATCGCGCTATCTACTGTGAAAGTATCGTTGCTTTTACCTTTTATAACTACCTCAGCAGCACCTGCAAGGTCTTTTGTGTTTAGGGTGCTTTCTTTGATTCTTGAATCTCTTAGGTTTAGGTTGATAGCGTATAGGTTAGAGATTGAGCCGATGTCAGAGCCTGTTAGGGTGCCATTTTCAGCTGTGCCTTTAACTGTAAGATTTAAAGTATCGTTGTAGGTTGTGCTACCTTCGATATTTACGCCACCTTCTTCTGCGCCTAGTTTGATTGTAGCGTTGTAAGTTTGAGCGTATTCATCGCTACCTTTTGTAGGCTCTTGTGCGCCTGGTTTTACGGTAGTTTTTTTGCCATTTACATATTGGCCTATGAAGCTATTTATATCTTCTTGGATATCATCAATAGATGTTTCAGCATCTACAACTGACATCATGCTTTTTAGTTTAGCTTCTGATGCTACGCCAGCTGTGAAAGTTTTGATTTTGGTTGAGATTTGCTCTGCAACTGCTAGTTTGTTTTGTAGAGTATACATATCTTCTGTGGTGCTAAGAGCAGCAGATGAGAATTGCATTACTAAATCGCCAAAGCTTGTGCCAGCTGTTAATGCATCGCTCCAAAATTTGATGCCCTCTTCATCACCTTCTCTGCCTAGTAGATTCATGTATAGATTTTCAACGAAAGTGGTATTGTTTTTGTTAAAATCTGTATTATTGCGTGTCGCGGCTATTAAATTTACTAAACTAGCAACATTAGGAGCTGCCACACTAGCCCATGCAACCGCGTCTCCTTCTGCTGGGCGGCCGATAACAGCAAGGTAAGCTTGCTGAACTTGTTGATTTGTTAAAGCCATTTAAGACTCCTTTCATTAATGAAAAATGTCTCACAAAATCTAACGATACTTAAAGGGTGTGAGCTGCCTAAATTTAAAATTAAAGTTTAAAAAAAAGGCTGTGATAAGTAAAGCTAACTCTGTGAATGCGATTCTTACGAATACGGCGCAAATTATAAGGGGCAAGTGCTTAGAAAATACTTAAAGTAATAAAAATTTTTTTTAAATTGTTAATGGGGTTTAAAATTTGGAGGTTGTTTGGCTGTGATTTTAGCAAAATTTTAATCAAATGTGCGAAAAAATTATAATGCCTGTGTGGTTTTGGTGTGGGGTGGGCGGGGTTTGGTTTGGTTGGTTATTAGCTGGCACACTAAGCGCGCTTAGCTTTTGAGCTTGCGGGGGCGGGGTTTGGTTTGGTTGGTTTGGTTGGTTTGGTTGGTTGCGAAAATTTAAGCAAATTTTAAAATTTTGGCTATAATTTCGCGCAAATTTTAAAGGATAGAAAATGCAAAGAGCTTTAAACTATGAAAAATACTTTAATATGACAAAAGAGCAATTAAGAGCCTCTCTTGCGCGGGCTACGCAAAAAGAAAAAAGCAAAATGGCGGAATTTTTTAATGAAGTTTTGAGCGATGATGAAATTTTAAATGATGATGAAAAGATTTATATGCTTGATGAAGCACCGATTATAAAAGAATTAGATATGGAATTTGCTAAGTTGCCAAAGCAAGAGCAAGAAAAGCTAAAAGCGGAAGTTAAAGCGCAAATGGGCTTGAAATAATGAAAATAAAATTTTAAAGGATAAAAAATGCAAAGAGCTTTAAACTATGAAAAATACTTTAATATGACAAAAGAGCAGTTAAGAGCCTCTCTTGCGCGGGCTACGCAAAAAGAAAAAAGCAAAATGGCGGAGTTTTTTATTGATATTTTGGGCGTTGATAAAGGTTTGAATGATAAAAGTTTAAATGGTGAAATTTTAAATGATGATGAAAAATCTTACCCGCTTGATGAAGTGCCTGTGATACAAAGAGCAAGGGCGGGATTTGTTAAGTTGCCAAAGCAAGAGCAAGAGCGAATAAGGGCAAAAGTAAGAGCGCAAATGGGTTTAAAATAATGCAAGTAGAGATTAGAAATTCCGCCATAAAAACGCTAGAAAAAATAGAAAATAAAGACAAAATAGCGTTTTATGAAATTAGCTCTTTTTTAGACGACCTAAGCCAAGTCAAAAACCCTTTTACCCTGCCAAATGTCAAAAAATTAAGCGGTTATAAAGACCGCTGGCGCTGGCGCATAGATAATTACCGCATAATCGGCATTAAAAGCAAAAATGAGCAAAACCAAGATGTTGTAATTATTATTATTGAGATAGACAAAAGAAGTAGGGTGTATAAGAATTTAGAAAAATAAGCGCACAAAATTTTAAAATTTGAGCTTGGTAGTAGATATCGGCGCAAAATCAGCGCGGGCAAATTTTAAAATTTGGGCTGGGTAGTATATCAGGGCAAATTAACGCGGGCAAAATCAGCATAAACAAATTTTAGCTATATTTAAAGAATTTATCGGTTTTTTGTTTTGGCTCTTTTATAGTTTTACCCTCTGCCAAATCTACTTCAACAACAAACGCAAAGGCCTTTTTTACATCTGCGATTGCTTCGGCTTCGCTCTTGCCATCGCCCATAATATAAGGAAAATCCTTATAACTTGCAAAATATCCGCCACCTTCATCAGCTGAGAGTTTGCGCACTATGATTTCATAGGGTAAGTTCATATAATAATCTAAATTTTTCATTTTTCATCCTTTAATGCTTTTAAAACTTTCTTAACATATATTACTTTCACAGGTCTTTTGTATGGTATTGTTAAAGTTTCTTTATTTTCTTTTCTAAATTGCCAATGTGATGAACCGTTATTCATTGCTCTATATCCTGCGTTTTCAAGCAACTTTTTGAGAACTTCAAATTTAACATCTATTGGATTATTTTCTAAATCTTTAATGAGTTTTTCATATTTACTCATAATATTGCTTTTTTTATTTTTTGTGTTATATTATAAGATAATTTTTAAAAAGTCAATAATATTTTGGATTTAAAATCAGGGCTGGGTAGTAGCTATCAGGGAAAAATTAGCGCGGGTAAAACCAAATAAATAAATTTTAAATCAGCATAAAGCCATCAAAGGCCAAATAAAGCCCATAAAGTGCTATAAATACGCTTATGGAGATGCTGGCTGTGCTTTTAAACTTAGCATTTAATGCGCTAGCAAAAGAGCTAAAAAGCACGAGCGCAGGCAGTGTGCAAAGCCCAAAAATCAGCATAATTAGCAAGCTTTCAAAGGCTGAGCCACTAGAAAAACTAAGGGCTAAAAAATAATACACAATCCCGCAAGGTATCAAGCCATTTAAAAAACCAAGTAAAGCAATATATAAAGGCTGAAAGCGCGTGTTAAGCGTGCGAAATTTAGCACCTATGCCTAAAATAAAGCGTGAAACTCGGGCATTTTCTATAAATGCCAAAAGCTTGCCACGCACAAGCGATCCAATGCCAAAAAGCACCATAAAAAGCCCTGCTACAAATAAAACAAAGCCTTTTGCGCTAGGGCTTAAAATGACGGCTTGTCCAAAAAGCCCAAAACAAAGCCCAAGCAAGCAGTAAGCAAAAATGCGCGTCGTGTGGTAAAGTGCGATAAAAAGGGCTTTGTGGCGGGTTTTGGCTAAATTGCTACTTAGCATAAGAGCAAAGCCCCCGCACATTCCAACGCAATGCGAAAAGCTTGAAATAATCGCTACAAAAATAACATTTAATAAAAGTGCCGTATCCATAAGGGCGCAATTTTAGCAAAAATATGCGAAATTTGGGGTGATTTTGCCACAAAATAAAATAAAGCTTAATTTGCTAAAATGCCGATTGTTTTTGAAATTTTTTGGAGAAAAAATTAAAATTTTGGATTTAATGTTTTTAAATTTTAAAGCGAAAAAAATTAAAATTTACCTTTAAATTTTAAAGCGAAAAAATTAAAATTTTACCTTTAATGCTTTTAAATTTTAAAGAGAAAAAATTAAAATTTTGGATTTAAGATGAAAAATTTATTTAATAACGACCTAAACCAAACTGAGCTTTTTAAACAGCCAGCAAATAATGAAAATTTCGATGAAATAGAGCGCGCGCTAAACTCAAAACGCGAGCAAAAAGTGCTTACAATTTCTTTTGTTTTTTGTATAGTTTTGGCGATTTTGGGCTTGATTTTTGGTGTGCGGACGCATTCATCGGCTATTATTTTTGATGCTTTGGTGTCGCTTATAAACTCTGTGCTTACGCTGTTTTCAGCCGTAACGGCGCGCCTAGTGTATAAGCAAGGCAATGATAATTTTCAATTTGGCTTTGGCGGGCTTGAAAATATGACAAATATATTAAAGGCCTTGGTTTTGATAGGGATTTGCGTTTATGGCTTTTTTACCGGGCTTGGGGCTTTGGTAAATGGTGGGAGAGAAACCGAGCAAGGCGATGCGTTTTTGTTTAATGTGCTGTGCTTTATCGTGGCTCTTGGCTTGTTTTTTTATGAGCGATATTGGGCTAGGCGGCTTGGCTCTGGGCTGATTGGGGTTGATAGCTTGGAGTGGTTTAGCGATATTTTATTGTATTTGGGCGCTGGGGTGGCTTTTGGGCTTAGTGTGTGGTTTAATCCATCGTGGGCGCATTTGGTAGATCCTGCGCTACTTTGCGTGCTTTCAAGCTTGATAATCATCGCGCCTATTTGGGTGCTAATCAAAAACGCGGCTCAATTATTATTATACGCGCCACAAGAATTTTGCGATGATGTAGAAAATATAATGCAAACAATATGCGATAAATACGGCTTTATAGATTATAGAAGGCGCGTTGGCTCGCAGGGGAGATTTTATTTTTTGGTGCTTGATTTGCTAATACCAGCAGCAAATGACTTGCGCGTAAGCGAGCTAGACGGCCTGCGCGATGAAATCAAAATGGCGATTGAAAATAAAATAAAAGATGAAAAAGAGCTAAACATTATAATTAGCTTTACGCATGAGAGAAAATGGGCTAGGGTTGATTAGGCGGAGTTTGGCGCGGATTTGGCGCGCGGATTTTGGCGGGCTAATTTTAAAATTTGGTTTTTAGTTTTTTGGGCTTTTAAGCTCTTAGCGAATTTTGGCGCGCGAATTCTTGGCGTAAATTTTAAAAATAGGGCGAATTTTTGGTGCGTGAGTTTAAGGCAAATTTTAAAATCAGGCGTAATGTTTGCGCCCAGTTTTTGCGCCCAGAATTTAAAATAAAATTAAAAAATTTTGCGCGATTTTAAAATTTGATTTTTTGCTTTTTAGTGCTTTAAACTCTTAGCGGGTTTTGGCGTGGCGCGGATTTTAAAATTTTATTTTTAGTAGATTTTTGCGCGCGAGTTCTTGGTGGATTTTTGGTGTGGTGAGCACGGAATTCTTGGTGTGTGTGGCGTGAATTTGGCGGGCGAATTTTCGGTGTGGCGCGAATTTGGTGGGCGAATTTTGGCGAACGCTCGGGCGCAAGGTGCGCCGTGTGTGGCGAGGATTTTAAAATTTGGCGAATTTTTGGTGCAAATTTCGCGCTGAAAATTTAAAATAAAGTTTAAAATTTGGAGCGTTTTAAAATTTGGCTTTTTGGCAGATTTTGGCGCGTGAGTTTAAGGCAAATTTTAAAATCAGGCGTAATGTTTGCGCCCAGTTTTCGCGCCCAGAATTTAAAATAAAATTAAAAAATTTTGCGCGATTTTAAAATTTTGGCAAA
>SPMW01000039.1 GCA_009827235.1 Candidatus Campylobacter infans
CCGCCATAGTCGCAACTGCCACTACAATAGTGCCACGCAATGCACTGTTTGCTGCGCTATTAACCGCTCCTTTACTTGCACTTGACGCACCTTTTTTGCCTACTTCGGCTAACGCCCTACCCACTGCATTGCCATTAAAATTAAAATTTATCACTTGTTTTAAAAAATTATTAAGTGCAGGGATTTTTTGTGCTTGCGCTCCAACCATATAGATGGCAAACGCTTTTCCACCAGCATTTATATTTATAATTACAGATTCTTTTAATGCCTTTTTCAAATCCCGCTCTTTAAAATAACAAATACTAACATTTACTACAAAAGACACTCCAAAAGCTACCATAGCTACTACGAAACCATTTCGTGCATCATATTTAAGACTTTCTTTGGTGCAGAATTTGGAGTAATTTTTTGCCTCTTGGAGTGTTACACTGCCTTTTCTAACGATATTCTTTGCTTCTTTTGGGTCGGTAACGCCAGGCACTTTGACTTGCTTTATCTTGTCTTCCATAACTTTTACCGCTTGTTCGTATTGGTCTTTTGGCACTTCAAGCTGCATAGGTTTGCCCTCTTTATTATAATATCTATAATTTCCATTGCCTTTATTATCAAAACCAGCACCTATACTTCTAGCAGCTGTTTTATAATATTTAGTTTGTATTTCAATACCATCCACAAGTCTATCTGCACCATTTAAAGCGTTATCGCCACCTACTATTTTAGCATTTTTACCAGCCCATATATCATTCTCATTATTCATAATCTCAGCGGCAAATCCGTGTCCTGTATCTGCATTTTGTAAAGTTTGAAAATTTTTCGCCCATATCTCAGCTACACCCAAAGTTGTAGCGGCTGTGCTTGTGGTATTTGAGAGATTTTTAATAAATCTTTCTTTATAATCTTCATAGCTTTCGCCATTTAAAATCACGGGGTTTAAATCTTCGCTAATTTCCAAGCATACATTTTCAGTTTTTTCGCATAAGCTTGAACAAAACCACTCACCTTTAATGTCATTTGTGGTGTTTTTGTCCTCCGCCTTGCCACACGATGAGCAAAGGGCAAAATTATCCAAATTTACAAAATTTAATTTACTTGTGCTAAGTCCTGCTTGCGAAAAGTTTGGTTTTAGCTGTTACAATTTGAGAGTTTTGATATTAGATAAATTTAAAGTAACGATTGCTGTTTTGAAGTGTATTTCATACACTATCAGTGATTTTCCGCCATATTCTATTGTTTCTCGGTAATCAGGTATTTTCTCACAAAAACAATCCGCCAAATCAAAAATAGATTTTTTACTCTTAATAGCAATTCCTTTCGCTTTTATATGCTCGTTTTCTTTTTTTGGGATTGTTGTAAAGGCAACATTTTGATTTTGTTTTATTTCTTTTACTTTGTCGTTATTTTTAAATGTCGCAAAATATATAACATTATTTTCGGGATTGAAATAATAATTAACAATTCTAACATTTGGAATGCCATCTGCTCCAACGGTTGCTAATGCAAGGTCGGTTTGTTCTGCCATCATTTTTTGAAATTCTTTGAGTGTATCCATAGGAATTCCCCCTCTATTATTTATATATGATTATAATATAAATAACGATAAAAGTTTTATAAAATTTGAGATTTTTTAAATTGATATGAGAATTTGACATAAAAATTTAATATCTCACCACATTTATTTTGAGGAAATCTCGTAGTTTGTCATACTCGCCCTTTGTGAGATAGCGAAATTTACGCTCATTTAGCATTTAATTAAAAGTACATTTAAATTCACAAAAAAATTTATCCACTCAGCAAAAGTAGGCTAAACGCCATCACGCCCATTCCTACGAGCAAGCCATAAAGGCAGTGGTGCGCCTTGCCGTAGAATTTCGCCGCAGGCAAAAGCTCATCAAAAGAAATATACACCATTACCCCCGCCACAAGCGCAAAAATCACCGCTAGCACGGTTTCACTCATAAAGGGCAAAAGCGCCAAAGCACACACAAGCGCGCCCAAAGGCTCGCTAAGCCCTGAAAGCGTGGCATACACAAAGGCTTTTTTCTTGCTGCCTGTGGAGTGATAAATCGGCAAGGACACCATCATACCCTCTGGTATGTTGTGTATCATCACAGCCAAAGCTATCACAAGCCCGAAAGAAAAGTCGCTCAGCGTAGATATAAAGGTCGCAAAGCCCTCAGGGAAGTTGTGTAGGGCGATGATGATGGCAAGCAAAATGCCCATTCTTTGCAGCTTTTTTTGAAATGGTTGAAAACTTAAAAGCCAAAATGCATATAAACCGCACGCAAAGGCTTGTTAATTGCGGTATAGATGAGGATTTGGCTGTGGATTTAAGCAAGGCACACACACCAAATTTTATGTAAAATTTAGCAAGGCAAGGCTACAAATGCCTTGCTAGCGCATTAGCAAGAAAATAACGCATTTACTTAGCGCATTTACAAATACTAGGCCTTTGCTCAAAAACGATAATATAATTTGGCAAGATGTTTGCGTGATTTTAAACTCACAAAAGCGTGATTTTTAAACTCACGAAATAAGCCATTTTTTGTGCCTTTACTTACGCAAGCAATAAAATTGCATTAAAGGCAGTGCGCTCTAATCAAGCTCTCTTTGCTTTGGTATTAAAGCTGTGCAAATAAGTGAGATACAAGCAATAACGCCAAAATACACAAAAAAGCCCCATTCTATGCCAAGTGCTTTAAATTGCAAGGCTACATAATTCACGCTTCCGCCAAAAAGTCCCACACTTATCATACACCCAAGTCCAGCACCAAGTGCGCGAATTTGGGGTGGAAAAAGTGAGGTTTTAGAAATAGCTGCCACAGCTGTGTAAAAACTTAACATAAAACACATAAAACAAACTATAACAAAGAGCAAAAACTCATTTGACCCGCTTAATGCTACGCTTTTTAAAGCCATAAAAAGCGGATAAGTCCCTACAAGGCAAAAACCAAGATAAATGAAGAGTGAAATTTTAAAACCTATTTTATCGCTAATTGCGCCGATAAAGGGTATAGCCACGCACAGCACAAATAAAGAGCCTAGCATAATATTATTAGCCAAGATTGTATCAACGCCGTTATTTATCATAAATACCTTAGGATAAACTGTGATTGCATAAAAGCCTATGGTGCAACCAGCCGTTACGCCTATTACTATTAAAAGGGCTTTGTAGGATTTAAGAAGGGCTTTAAAGCTCCCTCTATCAGCATAATTTTCAAGGACTTTATGAGAATTATCTTGTATAAAACTTCTAAAAAAGAGGCTTAAAACAGCCAAAACTCCGCCCACGAAAAATAAAATTCTCCAACCAAATTCTTGCATTTGTTTTTCATCTATAAACAAAAATAAAAGACTAATGCTTGCAACCGCAAGAAGTTGTCCGCCGATTATGGTAACATATTGAAAGCTTGATACAAAGCCTCTTTTACCTTGTGGGGCGATTTCTGTTAAGTAAGCTGCAACTATACCAAATTCCCCGCCAACTGCTATGCCTTGAATAAGCCGCAAAAGCAGCAAAAGCACCACAGCCATATCTCCAATTGCTTGTTTATCAGGTAAAAAGGCTATACCAAAAGAACCAAATGACATAAAGATGATAGAAACTATCATCGCCCTTTTACGCCCCTTAATGTCAGCCATTTTACCAAAAATAATGCTTCCAACAGGCAGCATTAAAAAGCCAGCCGCAAAGACACCAAAAATTTCAATTTGCGCAAAAAGTGTTGAAGTGGCATTAGAAAAATTATGAGCAAAATACACAGCCGCAAAACCATAAATATAAAAATCAAACCATTCAACAAGATTGCCACTACTTGCAGCGATAACAGAGTGAATTTGAGCCTTTTTGCTTAGTTTGGTTGTTTGCATTTTTGTCCTTTTTATCAAGAATTAGCTAGAAATTTTAATTTTTTACTGGCGCGCTATGTTTAAAATTTATTTTTGTTAGATTAACTAACTCCAACTTGGCTCTATCGTACAATGGCCTATATCAAATTTTTCATAAAGCGCGCTTGCGATTTTTTTAGATAAACTTTCAAACTCATTTAAGTTTTCTTTATTAATGCGAATATGCATTGTAGCAACGAACATTTTATGTGTGATTTGGCTAATGTGTAAATCTAAAATTTGCTCTACTTCTTTATTGATTAAAATTTGCTGGCTTACTTTTTGCATATCAATAGGCGAACTTTCAAGCAAAACATTTACGCTTTGTTTAATTAATATTAATGCCCAACGAAGCAAAAGCAAGGCAATTATAAGCCCTAAAATCGTATCTATATAATAAAATTTTGTAAAATACACAATCACACCACCGATAATTACGCCAACAGAGCTTAATAAATCGCTCAAAAGATGAAAAAAGGCCGATTTCATATTGATATTATCCAAATTTGCGCCCTTAAACATCAAAACGCCCACAAAAACATTAACCAAAAATCCCACGCACGCCACAATAAGCATAGTTTTAGCATCGATCTCGCTTGGATTTAAAAGCTTTTGTATGGCCTCATAACTTACAAATCCAGCAGCTAGTAGTATCGTAAGCCCATTGATAAATGCCACCAAAATTTCAAGGCGAAAATAGCCAAAAGTTTTTTGCGGACTTTGGAGCTTTTGCGTGGCTAAAATAGCCAAAAAACTAAGAGCCAGCGCAAACGCATCGCTAAACATATGTAAAGTATCGCTTAAAAGTGCCAAAGAATTGCTAAGCAAAGCATAAATAAATTGAACAATCATCATCGCGCTTGTAGCACTAAAAGCTATTAAAAGCACCTTTTTATCGCCTTTTCGCGCATCAAAATGGTTGTGGACTTCATGGGCGCCATTAGAGCATGAATGCGCACAATCTGCATGATTTTTTCGTAATAAAGGCTCGTGTAATAAAAACTTAGCTGAATCCATAAAATTTCCTTATTTTTTATTAAACTTGGTTATTTCAGCATTTCAAAAGCCTAGGCTTAGCTAAAATACGGCAAATTTTAATGCTTAAAGTTTAATGTTGTATTAATATTTTTTATGATTTATTTTTATTTGTATTTAAGTATAAAAAGGTATAATTGCGCTCTTTTTTGTGCGCTCTTAGCTCAGCTGGATAGAGCACTTGATTGCGGTTCAAGAGGTCAGAGATTCGAATTCTCTAGGGCGTACCACTTTTTTATAAATCACATTTTTAAACTATCACATTAAATTTTAATCTCTACATCAAGGATTTTTATGCCACGCTTTTTGTGCTTGCAAAACTTATCATTATTACTCCTTTTATATTAAATTTATTATTGCGCATACAGCAAATAAAACAAAATATAAGAAATTACAGCAAATAAAATTTTAAAAATATATATAACATTTTCGCAAATTCTATATCAAGTGCCACTATATTTAACTCTACCATCGGCTAAAATAGATTTTAATAATGCAAATTTTATAAAATAATCATATAAACAACCGCTGTATTTTTTTGTATAATACGCGCTTAAAAGTAAGTATAGACCTATAAAACAAGAAATAACCCCAAATAAAAATGCTTGCTTAAACATATTTTATGCCCTTTTAATTTAAAATTTTGAATTTTTTCCACTGCTACTTACAGATACTATATCAGCAAGATTGTTGCTGTTTTTCTCAAATTTTGCTAGATCAAAATTATCTGTGTTTTATATCTTTAAACACAGCCTAGCTAAAACCACCAGTATCAACTCCAAAAAATTTTGATTTTTCATTAATTTGGTCGATAACTTCAAAACTAGAATTTGTAGCAGGGTTGGTGATTATTCCATCTTTTGGCAAATGTTTATCTTTTTTGTAATCATCATCGCTAGTCGGCTTTTCAACTTTATAAGCTTCATTTGCCAAATAAGCAAAATTTTTAACATCTGTAAGCGCAATGTTTTTCATTTTTTTTCTCCTTTTTGATGTTGTTTAATATATTCAAGTATAGTAAGTTTTTTTCCATTTACTTTATATTTAGATCCGTGTGTAAAACCCGTGCATTTACTGCCCGTTTCTATATTTCTTAAAAAGCACATCAAAGTACTTTCTGCTATAAAAGCTGTTTTTATTTGGCCTATTTTTCGTTCATTGATTGTTTTATTTATATCATCATAGATATAAACTTCTGCTTTTCTAAAATAAATCTCAAATAGTGAAATATTTGGCAAATACCCATCATTTTCAAACTTTAATTTTATATTAGATTTATCATTTTCATTTAGCACTGTGTAGTTATTATTAAATATTTCTATCCCAACATCAATCATGTTAATTATTATCTTTTGTGGCACTTCAAGCTGCCAAGCATACACTAAAAGACACGCGCTTGCTATTGCTAGCTTTAATTTTGTAAAATTTATAAAGTATTGCTTTCTTTTAAGTATTAGTATGGATAAAATCATAATAGGCACAGCAATGATCGAAACGACATTAAACCCAAAAAATATAACAAGCAAAGTAAAAATCGCATAAAAAACCAAAAAGCTTATTTTTACACTAAGCTTTTTACTAAGATTTAGCACACCAAAAAGCACATAAGCATACAAATAAGCAAGCAAAACACAAAAAGGCACAAACATAAGAATACTTATCAAAAAAATCATAAAATAAAATTCCTTTAAAAAATTTTGTATTTTTTAATTATAAAATTCTAATTAATATTTTAAATAAGTCTTGTAAAAAAAATTAATAATTTTATGCTAAAATTATTTTTTTGTAAAATATAATTACAATCTAAAATAAATAAAAAATTTTATAAAACTTTACGGCTACAAAAAAGACAAAAACTTCACTACTGAAATACTTAATGCTTCATATCCTTTGCCTGTTTTAACCATTTTGCAACCTGGCACAAGGCATACACCTTAGAAGATGGTATTCCTAAAAAAAACTTGAAAAAATATCAAAAAAGTATTAGTTATAAAAGCCACAAATAATATAAAATATAACGCCACCAATATGGCAGATACAGTCATTTTATTTGAAAAAAGCGGATTATTAAAATAAACAGTTATAATACCCTGTTTATTTTAAAATATTTTTCAACTGTGCTAACATAAACAAATATTTTATTCCAATTTATCTATAACCGGCAATTTATCTATTGCAACTTTAAAGTATTGTTGATTTTCCCAATTATTTTTTATGCCAACTACAATTAATCTTTCTTTAGCTCTAGTGACTGCTACATTTAATAAATTTGGCTTACTAGATGCCCATTTTCTTGCACCTTCTTCTTTGCCACCAAGCACAAAAATTACAACCCTGCTTTCTTTTCCTTGCATTGTATGAATTGTTCCAACTGTTATTTTATTGCTTAATTGCGAAAAATCACTTTTTATCATACTTTTTAGAGCAAATACAACAGATCTAAACGGAGATACGATACTTATATACTTACTCTCATCTTCTTTAACTGCTGGTTCGTAAGTAGAGTATAAAATTTGAAGTATATTTTTTACAATTTGCATTTCATTAAAATTACAATATTTATCGCTTCCTTCCCAAGTTTTTGCATCTATAAAACAGCTAGGTACATTTATTTCATCTTTTTCTTTTTTACCTTGTATCATAAGTCCATCGTATGTAGTTTCATTTGAAATATCAAACATTATTTTATTACATCTATTATGTACTCTAAGCGGAGAGCCTACCCAAATTTTTGTTTCGCCTTGATTTAGATATGTGCCGTAAAATTGCGACATATCAGCTCTTGTTTGCACTGAGTTATTATATAAATCAAAAGCCAAATTTGCCTTAGTGTATTCTAATAAGGCAGTATTTATATTTTTAGGGATTGTAACGACTGGCTCTAGTTGAAGCGGATCACCTACTACAATGGCTCTTTTGCTTCTAATGAGCGCACCTAATGTAGCAGGCAAGGCTGCTTGTCCAGCTTCATCTATCATTAAGTAGCCAATAAATTCATCTTGTGTAAAAGAAAATAGGCGAGAAAAAGAGGCAAAGGTTGTAGATATTACAGGAATAACAAAAAATAACGACCTTACTATTTCTAAAATATCAGAATTTTTATATAGCTCCTTGTCTAAGTTATTACTAAGATATTTTTCTATAAGACCTATATTAGTGCAAAATTTGCCAGCATTAGCCAAAATAGTTAATTCTTGTAGTTTTAAAGCCTTAACAAAAAGTTCTTTTTTAGCTTTAAATAAAGCTGTGTCGCTACCATCTTCATTCAACATAAATGGCGATGACTTTTCTCTTTTGTCATCGTTGTCGTTATATTTAAATGGGTTTTTTAATGCCAGCTCTGTTTGTATTTGACTTACGGCAGATTTAATAATATTGATAGCTTCTAAATTATCCGCCATTTTTTTTGAGCTACTATCTACAAATTTTATATTTTGCTCTATTTTTTGTTTGGAATTTTTAGCGATGCTTATTTGTTTTATAGTATTTTCAATTTGCTTGATTAAATCATTTTGTTTTTTGTGCCATTTTTTATTACGAGCGGTATTAAATAAAGCCGCAAAAAACCCAGGTTTTAAATCTTTATGGTAGCGTATAAGATCGTTTAAAGAATCTAAATCCGTTTCTTTACTTTTAATAAGCAAACAGCAGTTATTTAAAGATTCTTCTAATGAATTAAAATTTAAAGCATTTAATTTATCATCAATGTCCTTATTTTCATTTTCTAAATTTTTAATCTCTTCTTGTTTTGATTTGATTTCTTTGATATACATATTAATGTCGCAATTTTGTGTATATTCATCAGACAAAGATTTTACTTTTGATAAAGCTTTGGTAAATTCTTGTTTTGCTTTTTCCCATTGACTGCTTACATCTGTGTTTTTAACTCTGTATAAGAAATTTTTAAAAGACTCTATTTTATCAGTCATTTCTGGTTTATCTTTTGACAATGGAGCTTTTATGTTCGAGCAATACTTGGCATAGTGTTTGTTTGATTGTGAAATTATTTCATCATAGCATAAAGCACTTATAAAATTACTTTTATTCTTGCTATTGCCCAAGGTAGCGCACAGCAATCCCCAGCAATCTTCTTTATTTAATTTTGAAGCATACTCCGCAAAATACGCACAATGTGGCATATCTAAATCTATGCTATCTCTTTTTGGTATTTCTTTGCTTATATTCTCTACAGCTCCATTATTTGATGAAGCTACGACAATTTCATATCCTATAAGAGATGGATTTAAGGCATAAACATATTTCTTTTTTTGCGGATTGCCTATAAATTTTAAAGTTTCATCTGGTGTTTGAAATTTAGATATTTGTTTAGCTCTTTGAATTATAATGTTTGCTATTATATCTTTTAAAAGAGTTGTTTTTCCTGTGCCTGGGGGACCATTTACAGAGTAAAAACCGCCTTCGGCTTTATAATGTTTTATAATTTGATTTACACAAAAAGATTGAGAAAATCTTAATGGATACTTGCTAGCAAATGAGCCGTCTGCTTGATTATTTGGCATTAAAGATTTATTTATGAGATCTATATTTTTTCTTAAATCAATTCTTTTTCTCTCATCAATAGAGGGATTTAAATATTCTTTTAATAAGGTATTAGCATTGCCATTTTCAAATTTTTTAATAGCTGCAAAAATATCCTCTATAAAAAAGCTATTAATCATTGAATCCAAAGATTCTTTATTTTCTTGATTTAGTTTATCGCTCCAGCTAATTTCAGCTTGAATCATATTTGTAAATAAGTTAAAAGGTATATTTTTAATTATTATTTTATTTACTTCTGTAATCAATTCTTCTATTGATAAATTAGCTTGTTTAAGATTTTCTATATCTCTGGCTATAAATAATTGAGATTTTTTGAACTCGCTATATAATTTTGGGCTTAGCTCATCAAAATGAACGCAAGCCCAAGAAGCGTTTGATATAACGATATCTTCTGAATTAAATTCCCAATTATTAAGATAGGCAGATTTGCCTTGCACAATTTTATTAAGCATTAAGCAGTATCCTGCTGTTTCTATATCGGATTTTTCTAAACGCTCGTCTTCTTTATTTAGTTTTTCTAGTAAAAAGCTATATAAGCTAGGTTTCCACTCGCTATCTAATGGATATATTAACCCATATAATTTTATTTCTATTCTTAACTTTTTATTATCATCAGCAATTTTTTCTATT
Organism: Candidatus Campylobacter infans; assembly: GCA_009827235.1. Lineage (GTDB taxonomy): Bacteria > Campylobacterota > Campylobacteria > Campylobacterales > Campylobacteraceae > Campylobacter > Campylobacter infans. The sequence continues at coordinate 10,111 of SPMW01000039.1, forward strand.
ACTTGGGATAGTTCTTTGTTTAATTCTGAAATTTGGCATTTTATAACATTTATATTTTTGTTAGCTGAGATAACTTTTGCTTGGGATTGTAAAGCTTTTGAATTTAGTAATTCGCAATAAAGAAAATAATCTAAAGTTGATATTTCATTTTTCATAAAAACCTCAATGTTGCGTGTAGTCATAAATTTTAGTCTGGGAATTTTATTATACAAAGCTTATTTAATAATCGACTAAAATACAATTATAGCATAGCAATATAGAAAATATTTATAAAAAAATATTGTATAATTTGTTTTTATGGTATATGGCTTATTGTAAGTTTTATTTATTTTGGTAAATAATAACTAATTCATTAAATATATTGCAAAAAAAAATTAAGAATTAAAATTTTACAAAATTAATAATTATTGAGATATTGTTTATAAATTAAACCAACAATTTTATCAAGGTTTTAAATTTTGATAAAATGCCCATGATTGAGTTTAAAATGCGCAAAATCACGGAAAGATTATGGATATCAATAAAATTCAAAACATAATTCCCCTGGTTATGTGCTGTTAGCCGTCTTGCTAAAAATAATAAAAGATTGTGTAAAATAGTAACACAATATAAGAAATATTAACAAATTTTCTATTTAATTGTTAATTTTTTGCTAAACTTGCCGATATATTTCAAATTAAGGAGCAAATATGTTTAAAAAACTTTTCTTTGGTGCTGTAATTTCAGCTATTGTAAGTGTTAATGCTTTTGGTGTTGATTTGCTAGCTAGTGTAACAAATGGCAAAATCAGCGATAATAGCCCTGGTGTAAAGGTGCTTAGCCCAGAAGAAGCAAAGCAGGTTAAGGGTGGGTATTTATATTATGATACTGCAATATCAAATAATATGATGATTGCTTTTATGATACCAGAAACCATACAAGAAACACAACCTATAAGTTTAGATGGAAAGGGTTTTAATTCAGCTGCTGCTTATACTAGTGGTCAAGCACGAGATAAATGGCTTGGATATAGTGTAACCAAGCATATATCATCATCTAATGGTAAAAAATATGCATATTTTACATATGATGTATATATTTATAACAAAAATATTCAAATGCTAACCAAAATTACATCTAGCTCACTTTTAAACAATAATTATGCTGTAAAAACATTGGCTAACAAATTTAAAACTACATTTGAAGCAAGAATGGGTGGATATAATGTTAGATAGCATAGGTTTTTCTCAAAATAAAATTGGTTATGCGGCAAATAAAACATTAAATTTAGAACAAAACCAAAAAGCAGAACAAACAATCACTGATAATTCACAAAAGCCTAGCGAACAAACCTTGAGTGAGCCTCCAGCTGGCTTTAGTGATGGATATAGCTATGGCATGTATGACTATGAGATAAACGGAGTAAAAAATATATTTTACTACGCAAATATCCGTAATGAGCAAAATGGTTTTGTACCAGGCACAGAAAATGAAAAATCTTTGATAAAAGACGCTTTTGATTTGCTTTTTCAAGGCGGCATGAGACTTAGTGACTTGGTGGATAAAGAGCATTTTGGAGAGCTTTTTACAAAAGAATTTTCTAGCGAGGCAGAGGTTTTGGCTTATGCCAAAAAGCTTGGTGATGATAGGGCTACTTGGATAGATAGTATAAAACAGCCTAGCATAGATGATATAATGATAGATGCTAGTGGTGGCGAAGCAAAAAGACTAGAAATACAAGCAAAACAAAACAAAGCCGATGAGATAGAGCGAAATAACCGCATGCTAATGCGACAGTATAACGGCGCAACAAGCAGGAATTCTAACTCATCAGCAAATAGTGAAATTCTAAAAACATTTTTTGAAGAGTTTTTGAAAAATAATGACCCTTTGAAGTTTTTGGAGTTTATGAAAAAAACGGATATTAGGGCATAAAAATTCATTAAAATACATGAACTAAACCCAATGAAAGCCATATTTCTATCATTTTATATGGAGTATATCTTAAAAGCAAGGGCAAGAGTAAAATAATGCTACCTATCCATCAAGAATTCACTAGCTCGTTACAATATGCCTATGATATGGGCTATATCACAAATATGCTACAAAACAAAGAAACACAAAGCAATCAAAGCCGAGGACAAAATGACCAAATTCAAGCTTTTGTCGATGCTCAATACAAGCAAATAGGTGCCAGCAAAGAGCATAAAGAAAGCGAAGTAGCTAGGATTTCTAATGTACTTTCAAATAAAGCTAGTGACACTGCTTCTAGCTTGCAAAAAGCAGGATATGAGCATTTCATTTTTGGTAAAAATAATCTGTATTCAAAAATCATATCTTTGGATGATACCCAAAAACAAGAACTTTTAGATTTTGCTATAAAATACAATGATGTTATTATGAGTAGTAGCGAACTAAATGAAGTTTTTAGTAGCGAAATTAGCATAGAAGATTTTAAAAACAAAGTGGAGAATTTGGTCAAAAACACTCCAAGCAAACAAATAAACACATTAGATAAACAAAATCAAAATGTAGTAGAACTAGACAAACAAGCGCAAATCGAGCGAAATAACCGC
>SPMW01000040.1 GCA_009827235.1 Candidatus Campylobacter infans
GGCGATTAGGGCAGGGCGGTTTGGCGCGTAGCGCGCGCAGGGCGCGTGGCTAAGAATGTGGCGGGCGCGGGGTGCTTTTAAATAATGATTGGCGGGCTGGTTTGATAATGGCGTGGCGAATTTGGAGTTTTGCGCGTGGGCTAAAAGAAAATTTTAAAATTTTATTTTAGCTGAGAATTTGGCGAGTGGATTAAGAATTAAATTTTAAAATTTGGTTTTGGCGGATAAAAATTTGCGTGGCGCGGGTTTGCTTAGATTTTTAAACGCGTTAATTTGCGCTGATTTAAAATTTATGGATTAAAAATCGTGCTATTTTTAAATCTCTTTTAAAAGCGCAAGCCAAAAAGCACTTTATTTTAAAACCCAAGCCAAAAAAATTTGCGTAAATTTTATAAATCAAAACTATAAATTTTAAATTAAGTCAAAATTAAACCACGATATTTAATTTTGGCTCTGGCTCGTTTGATTGGCCAAAATCTTTTGGGCTAAAATCATCGTTTGATTGATTTTGCTCTTGCTTTTTTTTTTGTTCTTGGTTGTTTTGGGGATTTTTTTCTTGCTCGTTTTCTGGGTCGATTTGATGGCTTTGTTCTGCTGGGCGTGTTTGTTCTACGCGTTTTTGCTCTTCATTTGCAGCAGCAGCGGCTAGGGCGTTTTGTATGTCAAATTTGGCCTGTAAATCGCTTTGGATATTGCTAGCAGCTGGGGCTACTTGGTTTGCGTATATTGTGCTAGCTACTGGTGAGATCGCCATTTTAAATCCTTTTTTTAAATTTTAAATTTGGCATAAAATTTTTAGCCCTAAATTATAGCAAAAGTATTGATTGAAAATGCTTTATTTTTTTATTCATTTGATTTTTGTTAAAATTATACTTCTTTGGTGATAATTTTACGATAAAATTTTGATAAAAGTGCTATAATTTCGCATTTTTTGAAAGGACAGCTATGCCGACAACATATGCAAAACGCAGGTATTTCGTTTTTTCGCTAATCGCGCTAATCACTTTTACTTTGCCTTTTATTAAAATAGGTAACAACCACTTTTTTTTATTGAGTTTTGACCATAAAAAATTAAATATTTTATGGACTAGTTTTGATATGCAAGAATTGTATTTGATGCCGTTTTTGCTTGTTATTTTCTTTCTTAGTATATTTTTTGTAACCACGCTTGGAGGGCGCGTTTGGTGTGGCTGGTCGTGTCCGCAGACGATTTTTCGCGTGATTTATAGAGATTTGATTCAAACTAAATTATTAAAAATCCATAAAAGCATAGCAAATAAGCAAAAGCCAGTACAAGGACAATATTTTAAAAGAGCACTTGGCGTGCTTTTGTTTGCCTGTATTGCTTTTGTTGCGGCTAGTAATTTATTATGGTATTTTGTGCCACCAGAGGATTTTTTCGTTTATTTACAAGATTTTAGCTCGCATAAGTTGCTTTTTGGCATAGTTACTGGCTTTGCGCTATTTTTGGTTTTTGATGTTACGGTTTTGGCTGAGAATTTTTGCGTGTATGTTTGCCCGTATGCAAGAATCCAAAGCGTAATGTTTGATCACGATACAATACAAGTAATTTATGATGAAGATCGCGGTGGCATGGTATATAACCAAAAGCATGAAAAATTAGGCAAAAAACCACAAAGCGGCGAATGTATAGGATGCGAGGCTTGCGTGGCGATTTGTCCATCGCATATTGATATAAGGCGCGGTATGCAGCTTGAATGTATAAACTGCCTTGAATGCGCTGATGCTTGCGCTGATGTGATGAAAAGAAAAAATCAGCCAAGTTTGATTAGCTGGACCTCAGCGCATTCATTACAAACTAAACACCCGGTGCAATATTTTCGCTTTCGCACGATAGCTTATATCGTGTTTATTTCGTGCTTTGGCGTGGCTCTTGGCTTTATGAGCACTAAAAAAGAACATATGCTTTTAAATATAAATAACACCACGGAATTGTATAAGATTAAAGTAAGCGATGGCAATTTTAGCGTGCAAAATACCTATACTTTCTTGCTTCAAAATACCGACACGCTAGTCCATGATTATTATTTTGACATAAATGATACTAGAATTGATATAGTGCGCCCAAAAAATCCTATCAAGCTAAAAGCTGGCACTAAGCAAAAAATAGTCGTGGTGCTAAGCACAAATCAATATTTAGTGCGCGATACCAAGCGCGATACTCCGCTTGATATTAAAGTGCATGCCTACGCACAAGACGAGCCAGAACGCATAAGCATAATGCGCAATGCTAGATTTATGTTCCCAAAAACCACACAAATTGACGAGGCTTTTGATAAAAATAAATAATTATTAGCCAAACTAGCTTAAAATTTGATATTTTGAGCTAGTTTTTGATTATTAATTAAAATTTTAAACTCTCTTAACTTAGTGTAAATATTTTTAAGAACTTAATAAAATTTATATCTTTTTATAAAACCAAAATCACCGCGCAATCAACCTTGGCTTAGTTTGGGCGTATTTTAGTTAAAGATTTATCTTGCTTAACTGCTAAAATAGAATATAAAATTTAGTCTATAAAATTCTTTGTGCAAATTAGAATAGAAATTTTAAAATTGTGATTTCGTGGTGGCCAGAGGCGCGCAGAGATTTACAAAAAACGCAATCAAGGCAAAATCCAAGAGCTAAAAGCACAGGGCAAATGGGAGCATATAGAAATAGGCGCGTTAAGCGAAAATGACTATATAAATAGCGTAACTGAAATTTTAAAAGCTGTTTTCTTTAAGATGATGGTAGTAGTAAGTAAAGCACATATAGGCTCAACTTACTACTACCAAGTTTTAACTTTTCATTTACTTTTCTATTTTTGCTAATTTTTCAAAGCTAAAATGGTGCTATAATATGCTAAAAAGTTGGATAATGAATGTAATCCAAGCAGATACCCTATCCACAAAAGAAATTTTAAAGCTTATCAAACACTGGCTAAGTGCTGATATAGCCAGCGCAAAATCTAGCAATAACGCGCTATTTATAAAGGGCAATCCAACGCTTATAAGCTCTAAATATGCTAAAAATATAAAGGGCGTTTATATAAGCGAATATTCGCTAGCTACCCACAAAAAGCACGACTTAAAAGCTAGCGAGTATTACAAAATAGCTCTAAGCATTTGCTATGATGTAAAGCCTGCGTTTTATAAACCAAGCAATAAGCCACTACATTATAAATTCTATTATGAGCTGAGCAAGCGAGCTTATAAGGTTATTATTAAACTAAGCATAAAAGATGAAATATTTATATTAAGCGTTATGAAATCGCAATCAGCACAAAGAGAGCTAAGAAATCTAATAAAAGGGGCTTTGCTAGAGCCCTAAGAGCCACCCTAGCTGGCATACTAGGGCTTTAATAACATTCCTTGCAGTTAGCAACTGCATTCGCTTTAAGATGCGCTGTTAAGCTCAACCTTTGCGAAATTATACAAAAGATAAAATAAAGATAACTTAAAATTGGCTATTTTCATTTTTCTACCATCGCTATTTCATTATCGCTTAAATCATATTAGGTAGGGGCTAGGGGGCGGTTAAATCTCTAAAAGCTTTTAGGCGCTTTACCGCGTGGGTGGTTTTGATTTTGCGCGGGGCGATTTTTCAAACCCCTTTTGTATTACATACTTATAGCACAAATACTAGAATTAACAGCCCGCATTAGAAATAGTATTTTTATCACAGGTTAGAAAATTTGCTATAATACTTCTAGCTTTTACTGCTATTTACATTAAGAAATATTTTTGTATTATGTATATGGTTATGTCAATGGATTAAGTTGCCAAATGTGATTATTTCATTATTTTAAGGCATTTCGTGGTGGCCAGAGGCAGAATTGAACTGCCGACACAGGGATTTTCAGTCCCTTGCTCTACCGACTGAGCTATCTGGCCGAGAATTTAGCAAAAAGAGCGAAATTATACTAAAATTTACTTAAAATAATATAAATTATTATTTTTTAATTAAGAATCAGTAGTATTTTTCGCAAATAAAGCATTTATCGCATTTTTAAATGCTTGACCGCGTTTTTCATAAGAGTTAAATTGATCTAAGCTAGCACAAGCAGGGCTTAATAGCGCGATTTGGTTTTTGTCTGTAAAATCCGCATTTATCGCCTTTACGGCAAGTTCTATGCGCTCACAAGGCAGAGCAAAAAGCGCGTGTTTGTGTGCGTATTCAATTATCTTGTGCGTGTTTGTGCCGATGGCATAGATGCGTGGGCTATGCGTGCAATTTTTAAGCGCCATAAAAACAGGGCTTAAATCCACGCCCTTATCATCGCCGCCTAGAATTATTAAAATTTGCTTATCATTGTAGCGTTTGATGGCGCAAATTGAGGCGTCAATATTTGTGGCTTTTGTATCATTTACCCAGGTTCTGCCTAAAAAATCGCTAAATTCTTCAAGTTTATTTTCTTCGATTTTAAAAGTATTTATAAGCTCGTAATCAACGCTATCTAAAAGGATTTTTTGCAAGCTTAAAGCCATAAGCGCATCGAGCAAAAAAGGCGTTTTAAAATTTATTTTATTTAAATCAAGCCCAAAAAGAGCGCACAAGTGGCTTTCATTCTCGTAAAAATATATTTTGGCTAGTGAGTTTTTAGCAAAATTTTCATAAATTTTTGGGATTATGGCTAGGGTGCCTTCTTTCATCATTGATAGTGGTTTGAGCTTGTCATTTTGGTATTTTTGAAAATCTCCATGCCAGCTAAGATGATCTGGCGTAATAGGCAAAAGAGCGTAAATATCGGGGCTTGCGTGCTTTGTGTAATGTAAGGTAAAAGAGCTAGTTTCAAGTATCCAAATCTTTGCGTTTGGGTTTAAATCGGCTAGTGGTATGCCGATATTGCCACCCATAACGGCACCATTTTTGGCTAATAAATGCTCGCACATTTGCGTGGTTGTGGTTTTGCCGTTTGTGCCACTTATCCAAATGGAGCTTGGCGCGCAAATTTTATTGCCAAAAGGATAAAATTTATTAGAAAAATCGCTTAAAAAATAATCATACTCGCTGATTAAATGCTTTGCGCTTTTGATTAGCTCGTGGTTTGGGGCAAAACCAGGGCTTGGGATTTCAAGCTCGCTTTCATCTGCATTAAAATCACCAACTGGCAATAATTTATTGCCGTATTCATCGTTGCTTGCTTGTTTAAAATTATCATCATAAATGCACCAAGATCCGCTTTTTGCGATAGCTTTTGTGGTTTTGGCATAGCCAAATAATGATTTTTTCAAAATTTATCCTTAATTAGCGCAGTTTTATGGCAATTAGCGCTATTAGATTTGTTAATAATGCTATCATCCAAAATCTTACGATAATTTTTGTTTCGCTCCATCCTTTTGCTTCAAAATGATGGTGTAATGGAGCCATCAAAAATATGCGTTTATTAAGGATCTTAAAGCTACTAACTTGCAAAATTACTGAGATTGTTTCAAGCACAAAAATAAAGCCAATTAATATTAAAAGTATTTCGTTTTTAGTAACTATGCCCATATAGCCGATGAATGCGCCAAGAGCCAAGCTCCCGCTATCGCCCATGAAAATTTCAGCTGGATGGCAGTTATACCACAAAAAGCCAAAAAGCGCGCCTATCATAGCCGCTGCTACTATAATCAACTCTCCAAGCCCGTTAAATTTTGGTAAAAACAAATAGCTGCTATAAACGGCATTACCGATTAAATAAGCATACACGCCAAGGGTGAAAATTGACGCGATAGCTGGCACAGTAACTAAGCCATCAAGTCCATCTGTGATATTTGTGGCATTTGAAGCCGAAACTATCACCAAAATCCAAAAAAACAAGGCAAAATATTTTAAATCTATCACAGAATTTTTATAAAAAGGCAGGTAAAATTGCGTGTCAAAGTCGCTATTTTCATATAGCAAAATGGCGATTATAACGCCTAAGAGGCTTTGAAAAATCAATTTTGAGCGCGCGCTTAGGCCGTATTGATTCTTGCCTCTTTTGATTTTTAGCCAATCATCAATAAAGCCTATTAAACAAAAACTAAAAAGCACAAAAAGCCCCGTTAGCACAAAATTATTATCTAGCTTAGCACTAAGCAAGCTTGCAATAATCGTAACGCCAATAAATATAAGCCCGCCCATCGTTGGAGTTTTTGCTTTTTGTTTGTGCTGTTGTGGGGCGCGTTCATAAATGGGTTGATTTACATTTTTTTTCTTGGCCATAATTATAAATTGCTTCATAAAAATCGCACAAAGCACAAAAGAAATAAAAAACGCAAGCCCAGTGCGCACAGTAATATATGAAAAAAAGTTTATATGTGTAAGTTCATAAAGATAATAAAACATTTAAAAGCCCTAAATATCGGTAAAAAATAGCCGCCGATTATAGCGCGCCAATCTTTAAAAGTAAGTTAAAATTTAGCTTTTATCGCTACAATTTCGCCTATTTTTAAAATGAGATGAGTTCTTAAAATGAGTAAAAAATGTGTGCTAGTAATTACTGATGGCATAGGTGCAAACCCTGATTTAAAAGATCCTTCAAATGCTTTTGCTTTTGCGAATAAACCAAATTATGAATGGCTTTTTAAAAATGCTAATTTTTGCTATTTAAAAACTAGCGGGTTTGCTGTTGGCTTGCCAGAAGGACAAATGGGAAATAGCGAAGTAGGGCATATGACAATAGGCGCAGGGCGCGTGCTTTATCAAAATTTAGTAAAAATTGATAAAGCCTTGGAAAATGGCGATTTGGCTAAAAACCCTGAGCTTGTGAAATTTTTAAACAAACACAAAAGAGTGCATATTATAGGGCTTTATAGTGATGGTGGCGTGCATTCACATATGCGCCATTTTGATGGAATAATTAAAATTTGTAAAAACGCAAATAAAGAATGCATAATCCACGCCATCACCGATGGCCGCGATACCTTGCCTAGTAGCGGTGCTGATTTTATCAAGCATTTAAGCCAAAATCATCAAATAGCCACGATTTGCGGGCGTTTTTATGCCATGGATAGAGATAAGCGCTTTGAGCGAATACAAAAGGCTTACGAAGTTATGGCAAATAACGAAAATATCATAGCTTTAAGCCCTTATGAATACATAAAAAATAGCTATGAAAATAAAATTTTTGATGAGTTTATAGAACCTGCTAGTTTTTATGATTTTGGCGGGATTAGAGCAGATGATGGCGTGATTTGCGTAAATTTTCGCAATGATAGAATGCGCGAGCTTTGCGTGGCATTTAGCAGTGATGAGTTTAGTGAGTTTAAAAGAGATGGGGCGCGCATTTGTAAAAATATATTAACAATGACGCGCTATGATGAGAGTTTTAACTATCCTGTGCTTTTTAATTCTAGTGAAATTAAAGACACGCTTTCGCAAACAATCGCAAATTTTAATTTAAGACAATTACACACAGCAGAAACCGAAAAATACGCGCATGTAACATTTTTTTTCAATGGTGGCAAAGAAGATCCTTTACCAAATGAAACGCGCGTGCTAATCCCAAGTCCAAAGGTAAAAACCTATGATGAAATGCCACAAATGAGCGCGCCAGCGGTGTGCAATGCGGTGTTAAAAGGTATGGACGAGCAAATTGATTTTATAGTGGTAAATTTCGCAAATGGCGATATGGTCGGGCATACGGGCGATTTTGAAGCTTGTAAAAAAGCGGTTGAGTGCGTAGATAGTTGCTTAGGCAAAATAATTCAAAAAGCAAAAGAGCAAGGCTATGGCTACATTCAAATCAGCGATCACGGAAATTGCGAGGCTTTGCGCTCAAAAGATGGCGAGCAATTAACCAATCACACGACCTTTGATGTATTTTGTTTTATCCTAACTAGCACGGGAGAAAAATTTACATTAAAAAATAATGGCGGGCTAAGCAATGTGGCCCCAAGCGTGCTAAAATTAATGGAGCTAGAAATCCCGCAATCAATGGATAGCGCGCTGTTTTAGTTAAAATTTTAAAATTTGTGAAATTTTAAATTTGATAAGGAGTTAAGATGAAATTTAGTGGAAAAAATGTCCTAATCACGGGCGCAAGTCGCGGGATAGGTGCTGTTATAGCCAGCGTTTTGGCTGATTATGGCTTGAAAGTATGGATAAATTACCGCAGCGATTCAGCCCTGGCCGATGAGCTAAAAGCAAGCATAGAAAATGCTGGCAAATGCGCTGCTGTGATAAAATTTGACGCAAGCAATGAGAGTGAGTTTAGCCAAGCAGTTAGCGCGATAATTCAATGCGATGGCGAGATTTCATACCTTGTCAATAACGCTGGTATCACAAACGACAAACTTGCCTTGCGTATGAAGTTAGAGGACTTTTCAAGCGTCATCAACGCAAATTTAAACTCAGCCTTTTTGGGCTGCCGCGAGGCGCTTAAAGCGATGAGTAAGGCGCGTTTTGGTGCGGTGGTAAATATCGCTTCCATAGTCGGTGAAATGGGCAATGCAGGCCAAGCTAACTACTCCGCAAGCAAAGGCGGTATGATAGCGATGAGCAAAAGTTTTGCCAAAGAAGGCGCGGGGCGCGGTGTGCGCTTTAACTGCGTAACGCCCGGCTTTATCAAAACGGCTATGACAAATAATTTAAGCGATGAAATAAAAGAGCAATATGCAAAAAATATCCCATTAGCGCGTTTTGGCGAAGCCAACGAAGTAGCGCAAGCTGTGGCATTTTTATTAAGCGATTATGCTAGTTATATCACGGGTGAAGTTTTAAAGGTAAATGGTGGCCTTTATATGTAATTTTAAGTAAATTTTAAGGCTATATTTAAATAATATTCGCTATTATACGCGACAATTTTTTTACAGGAGATAAAATGGCAGTTTTTGATGATGTTGTAGATGTAGTTGTAGAGCAACTTAGCGTTCCAAAAGAAAATGTAAAAATGGAATCAAATATTATAGAAGATTTAGGTGCTGATTCGCTTGATGTGGTTGAGCTTGTAATGGCACTTGAAGAAAAATTCGATGTAGAAATCCCAGATAGCGATGCCGAAAAACTAAAAACTATCGCTGATGTAGTAACTTTCGTAGAAGGTCTAAAAAAATAAATGAGGCGTGTAGTAGTAACTGGCCTAGGTATGATAAATGCCCTAGGAAGCGATGCTAAAAGCTCATTTAAAGCTATTTGCGAAGGACAATGTGGCGTGGATAAAATCACGCTTTTTGATGCAAGCGATTTTCCCGTTCAAATCGCTGCGCAGGTTAAAAATTTTGAACCTGAACGCTACATTGAAGATGCAAAAGAGATTAAAAAATTAGATAGATTTATTCAGTTAGCGCATGCAGCTAGCGATGAAGCTATAAAAGATGCAAATTTAAAAGATTACGATATTGATGATTATGGCGTAAGCTCAGCAGCGGGTATTGGTGGCTTACCTAATATAGAAAAAAACTCAAATATTTGCTTAGAGCGTGGCGCGCGCAAAATTTCACCTTTTTTCATACCATCAGCACTTGTAAATATGCTAGGTGGCGTGCTTAGCATAAAATATAAATTAAGAGGTCCAAATATTTCTAGCGTTACAGCTTGTGCGGCTAGCACCCACGCTATTATAGAAGCAGCTAAAACCATAATGCTAGGCGAGGCTACTGGTATGTTAGTAATTGGCGCAGAATCTACTATTTGCCCTGTCGGCATCGGCGGTTTTGCTGCTATGAAAGCATTATCTACTAGAAATGATGAGCCAGCCACGGCTAGCAGGCCTTTTGATAAAGGGCGCGATGGCTTTGTGATGGGCGAGGGCGCTGGAGCTTTAATGCTTGAAGAATATGAGAGCGCAAAGGCTCGCGGTGCTAAAATTTATGCTGAGATTATAGGTTTTGGCGAAACAGGCGATGCTCATCACATCACCAGCCCTAGCCAAGATGGCCCACAGCGAGCTATATTAAGAGCTCTTAAAATGGCAGGCAATCCAAAGATTGATTATATCAATGCTCACGGCACCAGCACGCCTGCTAATGATAAAAACGAAACCGCCACGCTAAAAGCGGTTTTTGGTGATAATGTCCCGCCGATTAGTTCTATAAAAGGGCAAATTGGCCATTGTTTGGGCGCAGCAGGTGCGATAGAGGCAGTAAGCACGCTTTTAGCAATGGAGCAAGGAATTTTACCGCCTACTATAAATCAATTTGAAAAAGACGAAGATTGCGATTTAGATTATGTGCCAAATGTAGCGCGTAAAATGCCGATAAATGTAGCAATGAGCGAAAATTTCGGCTTTGGTGGCACAAATGGTGTGGTGATCTTTAAAAAGGTGTGATTTTGCCTAGTTATCTTGACTTTGAAAAAAATATCAAGCAACTTGACGATGATATCATAAACGCTAAAATTAAAGGCGATGATGCAGCTGTGGCTATTTTAAGCAAGAGCTTGCAAAAAGAAATTTCTAAAACTTATAAAAGCTTAGATGAGTTTGGGCGCTTAGCACTTGCTAGGCATCCTGATCGCCCATATACGCTTGATTATGTGCGAGCGTTAGTAAATGAACCAAAAGAAATACATGGCGACAGGGCTTTTAAAGATGATACTTCGATTGTGTGCTTTTTGGGTTATATTGGCGGGCATAAGGTTGTAGTAATTGGCGAGCAAAAAGGGCGCGGTACAAAATATAAAATTATGCGAAATTTTGGTATGCCACATCCTGAGGGCTATCGCAAGGCTTTACGCGTGGCAAGGCTTGCTGAAAAATTTGAAATTCCTATAATATTTTTAGTCGATACTCCTGGCGCATATCCTGGCATAGGCGCAGAAGAACGCGGACAAAGCGAGGCTATCGCTAGAAACTTAGCCGAGCTAGCCACGCTAAAAACTCGCACAATCTCCATAGTAATAGGCGAGGGCGGAAGTGGTGGAGCCTTGGCTATTGGCGTGGCGGATCGTTTTGCGATGCTGAAAAACTCGGTGTTTTCTGTGATTTCGCCTGAGGGTTGCGCGGCGATTTTATGGAATGATCCAAGCAAGGTTCAATCAGCCACAAAAGCCATGCAAATTACCGCTGACGAGCTAAAAACGCAAGGGCTGATCGATGCTGTAATAGACGAGCCAGAGGCCGGCGCGCACCGCGATAAAGAGGGCGCAGCTAAGCTAGTTGGCGCTTACATAGTAAATGAACTCACAGATCTTGCAAGACTTAGCATAGATGATATTTTAGAGCATAGAATGAATAAAATTTTAAGCAAAGGCAGCTACTCGCAGTAAATCCTGCTTGATTTGGCTCTTTTGCTATAAATTTTGGCTATTAAAATTTTAAAATTTATCAAATAGCGGGTAAATTTTAACTTCACAAAGCTATAAAATTTGTATTGTATAAAATTTAAAACCACGCGAGGCATTAAATCATATATTCAATTAACGGATCTTCGCCATTTAAAATGTCAAAAATTTTAGATTTTAGCTCAAAAAAGCTTGGAGAATGCGGGGAAAATCCTGGATTTTTTAGCTTTGATACTATTTTGCCTTGGCGTAAAATTACGATGGTATCGGCTAAATTTATGGCTTCATCTATATCGTGGCTTACAAAAATCACGCTTTTATTTGCGCTTAGTTTTTTTAAATCGGCTTGGAGTTTTAAGCGCACGATTGGATCAAGCGCGCTAAAAGGCTCGTCTAAAAATAAAACGCTAGGATTTAGGCTGAGCGCGCGCGCAATCGCTACTCGCTGTGCTTGGCCGCCGCTAAGAGAATGAGGAAATAAATCGGCCTTATTTTCTAAATGCACCAGGGCTAAAAACTGCTGTGCGCGCTCTTTGCGCTCTTTTTTATCTTTTATGCCATAGCATTTTAGCGCGAACTCAATATTTGCCCTTGCGCTTAGCCACGGCAAAAGAGAATATTGCTGAGTGATGATTTGGCGGCTTTTGTGGCTTGGGATTTTTTTGCTAAAATCCTGCCCTGATATGCTAATGCTACCTTGCTCAAAGCTTTCATATCCGCTTAAAATTTTAAGCAAGGTGCTTTTACCAGAGCCAGACGCGCCCAAAAGCACGACAAATTCATCATTTCTAATATGCAAATCAATGCCATCTAATATGCATTCAGCATTAAAAAATTTCTTTAAATTATTTATTTTTATCATAGCCAAATCTTTTCGTAAAATATAATTCAATAGCGTTAAATAGCGCATTTATCATCATACCTATGATGCCTATGATGAAAATTAAGCCTAAAACAGCTGGTATTTCTAGCTGGTTTCTAGCATCGATTATTAAATATCCAAGACCAGTTTGTGCGCCCACCATTTCGCCAACTACTAGATTTATCCAAGCAAGGCTAGCACCTAGTTTTAAGGCCGAAACCAAGGCAAAAATACAAGATGGAAAATAAACGCCATAAAATAATTGCCAAGTATTTGCA
>SPMW01000041.1 GCA_009827235.1 Candidatus Campylobacter infans
CTTGCCGTTTGTGGTTTTTTGGATTAGCTCCACGCCTAAATCTTTTAGGGATTTTTCTTCTAATTTGCCTGTGTTTTCATTTTTGATTTTAACCACGCTCACGCTTAAATCAATTTTTTCATTTAGCTCTTTTTCATCCATAAAATCGGCATTTACATTTAATGCCTCGTTAAAAGCCTTGCCGCTGTCTTTGTAAAGCTTGCTTACATTTATTTCTCTGCCACTATTAAATCTAAGCGTAAAAGTGCCATTTTCGTTTATTCTTATAGCAGTTAGCGAATCTGTATCCATTAGCATATTTGCCGCGGCTTTTTTATCTGTTTCAAAGCTATCTTTTACTTTTTGGAGATTTTCTAGGCTAAATTTTAAGCCAGTTATTGCCACAAATTCGCTTTGTATTTTTAGCATTTTGCTTGATTTAAACTCTGGGTTATTTATAATATCTCCAAACTCAGCCATAATTTCATCGCTTGCTACTTGCTTGTAGCTATCAAAAAAGCCATTTAATGCGTTAAGCTCAGCCATATAATCATCATACAAGGCTTTAAATTTTAAATATTGATCGCCATTTTTGCTTGTTTGATCTTTTGCGTAATTTAGCTCTTCTAGTTTGTAGTTGCCATCAAAATTTATTTTTGCGTAGGCTAAATTTGCTAAATTTTTTAGCTTTGAAGCATTTATCCAGCCATCATTACCAGCTAGTTTTGCAAGCTCTTTTAAATCATTTTCATTCATACTTTGATATCTTACTTCGGCTTTAAAATGTGAGTATGGATTATACGAGCTGATATATTCGTAAGATGTATTGTATGTTTTTTCGTCCCAGCCATAATTGCTTACTTGTTTATTCCATTTTTTAATGGCATTTTCTTTGCTATCTATAAAATCTTTTAAATCTATGCTATCAACCACATCGCCAAGTTTTTTGATGATTTCATTACCATTTTTATCATAAGCTCTTATTTTTAATTTATCAAAATACATATCATTTTTATCTACAAAGCCATTGCCATCGCTATCAAATCTAAAAAGCTGAGCGTTTTTATTAAGAGTGCCAATGCCAAGTTTATCATTATTGCCAGCTAAATCCAAAAATATCTCAGCCTTGCCAAATTTTGTATTAATTAAATTTGAGTTTGCATAAGAGTTTAGGTAGTAGTTTTCAAATATCGCTTCTGGTGTGTTTTGAGTGTGTTGGTAATAATTAAAATTTTCTAAATAATAATTTGAATAGTAAGTGTCATCGCTTTTGTGGTTTGAATTAAATTTATTTGCATAGCTATAATTTACTTGCCAGCTATCGCCACCCCAGCAATAAATACAAGAAGAATGTCTGCCTAATCTACCAAGAATATTGTCTGTTTGCTCAATAATCATATCATCGATTATTTTTTTAAATATTTGTTTTTCATCTATGCTTTGGGTATTGGTGTTTAAATTTCCTTCTTTAAATAAAACATAAGTTAAAGTATTTGAATCTAATTTAGAGGTTAAATTGTTATGAGTATTTTCATCTACGGCATAATGAGTTGAAGTTTTAAAATAAGAAATGTGATTTTGGTTATTTATTTTTACTGGGGCTTGATTAAAATCCGCCACAGTACAAATCCCTGAATTAAAATATGAAATCAAATAATCCGCTCTTTGTTGGTGCATTGGTTGATTAGGATCGTAGTTGAATGTTTTATTAGTGCTTGGTATAGTAAATAAATTAGATTGATTTTGCTTAGAGATTAAGTTTATGTGCGGATTTATTTTCATTTCATTCCTTTAATTTTATATAAGCTTTGATGGTAATTTACTTTTTTTAAATTTTTTGTTAGAAACTTCTTGCGCATTATTTACTTTTTCAAAAGTAAAATTATCTGCTGAGAAAAGAGTGTGAGCTAAAAGTATAATCGCTAAAACAATTTTTTTCATAATATCTCTTTAAAATTTTAAATGCTTCATAAATCGACAATAAAATAAAAAGCTTTATATAAAATGCAAAAAAATGTGAAATTTTAAAATAAGGCAGAAATTGAGTTTAAAATTTGCGTTTTGGCTAGCTAAAAGCTAGCCAAATATAAGCTTGATCAAGCTTTCAATGTTCGTTTTGTTCTATTTCTTTGGCTGTTTGGCAAGCGACTTTATCTTTAAGCGCGCAGGCTTTTTTATAAAATTTTATCGCCGTTTGTGTATCGCGCGTTTGCCCAGATAAAGCAAGTGAGCCTAATTGCACGCAAGAGCTTGCCACACCGCCATTACAAGCTTGGGTGTAGTATTTTTTGGCTAAATTATCGTCTTTTTTAATATGCCCTGCGCCAGTATAAAAATACGCCAAAAGATCGCAACCTTTTGGATTTTGACCTTGGCAAGATTTTTTTGCCATTCTAAAAGCTTGCTCTTGTTTGCCGTTTTCTAGCGCGATTTTTGCTTGTTCGGCTAGGCTTTTGTTTTTGGTTTTGGCCTGTGCGCTCACGCATAATGCTAAAACAGCGCAAATAACTAAGAATTTTTTCATTTTACCCCCTTAAAGTTTAAACGCAAATTTTATTATAAATTTATAAAATTTTAGCTTTAAATCATCTTACCGCCACTTAGAGCTTTTAATTCTACTATTTGAGCCTGAGCTAGTAGTTGCTGATATCAAAACAAGCAAAACCGCGTTCTTTAAAAAAATTCCTGTATGAGTTTTGTTGTTTGTTCGTTATTTGCGCTATTTACTGCTGTGCGAAACTCGCTTGCGCCACGCATATTTTTAGAATATTCGTGTAAATGCTTTCTAAAAATACTAGCACCAAATTCGCCATAATGCCCGCACACAAGCTCAAAATGCTCTTTTATAATCTGCTTTTTTTGCTGTGCATTTGGCGGATTTTGCCCTTTTAAAATGTTAAAAATCCACGGCGAGCCGATACTTGCGCGCCCTATCATTAGTCCATCGGCTCCGCTTATATTTAAAATTTCTTTATAATTTTTTTCATCAATGCTACCATTTGCGATTATTGGGATATTACTTAGCGTTTTAAGCTCGCCTAAAATTTCAAAAAGTGGCAGAGTAGAAAACCCGCCACTTCTAGTGCGCGCATGCACGCAAATATAATCAGCTCCGGCATTTTGAATATCGCGCACAAAACTAGGCAAAACCACGCTATCAAAACCAAGGCGAAGTTTTGCGCTTGTGTAGGATTTTGTGCTAGTTTTTTTGATGGTTTCAATGAGTTTGCAAAGTTTTTTTGGCTCTTTTAAAAGGGCTGAGCCTGCGCCTTGTTTTATTACTTTTGGCACCGGACAACCACAATTTAAATCAATCCCGCTAATGCCATTTATTTCATTTAGCACAGCCACTGCGCGCGCTAAAACGCTCTCATCGCTTGCTTCTAATTGCACGATGTAAGGGCTTTCAAGTGGCGATTTTTCAAGCATTTTAAGCGTTTTTGCGTTTTCGTAGATTAAAGCATTAGCGCTTATCATTTCGCTTATTGTTACATCGCAGCCATGGCGCTTAATGAGCGAGCGAAAGGGCGGATCGCTTAGCCCTGCAAGCGGAGCCAAAAATAAAGGTTTTTGATTAAAATTTATCATCATTTACGCTTTTTAATTTAAAATTTTAAAATTTAGCTCGATTTAAGCGCGCTTTTAAAGCAAATTTTAAAATTTATTTTATATTTCCGCTAATATCTAGGCGTAAATTGCCGTTTATAAAAAGATGTGGATTTTGGCTAGCTTTTTTAGCAAAAAGCGGTGCTAGCATTTCCATGGCTCTATCTGTGCTACGCTCGATATCAAGGGCTTTTTCGGCCTCGTCAAATGCCTGCTCCATCGCACCTGCTTTTTTATCTTTTAAGAGTTTTTTAAGCGCATCAACCCAAGGCTTAATCTCATCATCGCTTGGCAAGGCTAGCATATCTTCATTTACGCTTTTTGGCACATCAAGGGCTATGCCAGCACCGGCCATTGCTTGCTCTAAGCCACCATTTTTAGCCACCAAAACAGGTATGCGATTTAGCACAGCCTCGCTAGCTACTCGCCCCCAGCCCTCATACCAAAAATTCGGCACACTTGGAGCAAGCAAAAGTTTTGTCATAGCATAAATGCCTTTCATATTGCGCGTATTTTCAGCCATTTGGACATTTTCAAACATCGAAGCTTCTAAGCCTTTACCCTTGCTATCTTTTAGCGCATTTATGGTTGCGCTAAAATGCCCACGGCTATTAACGCATAAAAATTTTTCATTTTTAAGTTCTGGGTCTTTTTGTGCGATTAGGGCGATTTTAGCAAAAATCCCGCCACCTTTTCGCGGCTCAGGGTTTATCATAGTGATATACTCTGCTGTTTTATCTTTTTCATCAGCCACATAATCTTCTTTATTTACAAAAATGCCAGTTGTAGCTAGATTTAATCTATCGCGCATACCATAAAGGTGTGCATTTGCATCGCTATCGGTAAAAAGCAAATCGCTATCATAAAAATTATAATATGGATGATTGCCATTAAAAATAGGATAAGCGTGCGGGATACCGCGTCTGCGGCATTCGGCGTGGATTGCTGTGCCAAGGCAACCCATGCCATAGCCCATACAAACATCAGGCCTAAAAGTGCTAAGCATAGAGCAAAACCTAGAAAACAGCTTCCAGCTTTCATCGTGGGTCATTTCGCCCATATTTATACTAGCACAAGGCAAATAAGTATAATCTATGCCATTTTGATTAAAATTAAGCGCGCTTTTTTTGGAGCTTTCTTTCATCTCTTCTTCTAATTTTGGGAAATGCGACTTAGCCCCAGCCATACTATCAAAGCAAAAGCTCCCAAGCACGCGCACGCTTACACCGCGCTGGGCTAGCTTTTGGAGCATTAGGCGCGCTTGAACGGCTGCACCGCTTGAAGTGTCGTGGAGATTAAAAGGGCTTATCCATAGAAGTTTTGGCATATCAAATCCTTAAAATAAAATTTGTAGATTGTAACAAAATTTTTAATGATTTCATAAAATTTTTATTATTAAAATGGCTGAAAATATCTTTGTGTTTTGGCTAATTAGATTAAAATTTGCCAAAAAAGCCTTATTTTTTAAAATTTATTTGAGTTTATTTTGATAAAATTATGCTTTTTTAAGGCTTTTTATGTTTAATAAACTTCGTGATATTTGTGATTTGATTGTCTTTAAGCATTCGATTTTTGCTTTGCCTTTTATATTTTGTGCGATGTTGGTTAGCTCTAAAATGCAAAATCAAACGCTATGGTTTGGCTGGGGATTGTTAATTTTAGCTTTGTTTTGTGCCATAAGCGCTAGAAACTACGCAATGGCCGTAAATAGATACTTAGATGCCAAAATTGACGCGCTAAATCCACGCACGGCAAATCGCCCAAGCGTAGATGGACGCATCGGGCGTAAAAATTTAGCCCTTTTTATCTTGGCAAATGCTTTTGTTTTCATACTTTCATCATTTTTTATAAATTGGCTTGCTTTTTGGCTTTCGTTTTTGATTTTAATTATTTTAGGCGCGTATTCGTATTTTAAGCGTTTTTCTCCCTTGGCGCATGTGTTTTTGGGGCTTTGTTTGGGGCTTTCGCCTGTGGCTGGTGCTGTGGCTGTGCTTGAAGAAATACCGCTTTGGTCGTTGTTGCTGTGTTGTGGGGTAATGCTTTGGACTGCTGGCTTTGATGTGCTTTATTCATTACAAGATATAGAATTTGATAAAAAATTTGGCCTTTATAGCATACCAGCTAATTATGGCAAAGAAGCTTCTATGTTTATAGCTAGGCTTTTTCATAGTGGCGCGGTGGTGTTTTGGTTATTTTTTGTGGGTGCTGTGGGGCTTGGATTTTGGGCGTATTTGGGCGTTTTCATATGCGCGATTATTTTATATGCAGAGCATTTAATTGTGGATAAGGATGCTAATAAAATAAATAAGGCATTTTTTACGCTAAATGCTTGGGTTAGTGTGTTGTTTGTAGCTTTTATTTGGGTGGATTTATGGTAGAGCAATTAAGACTAATAAACGCAAGCGCGCAAGTATCTTATGAGCTAGTAAGCGAGCAAAATAAGGCGCGATTTGAGAGTATTTTTGCTAGTTTAAATAATGGCCTTGATGAATGGCTAAGCCTTGCGCGCGCAAAAGACGAGGGCGAAAATACAGATCCGCTCACGCTAAAACTTTTAATAGAAGTTTTAAGAAAGCTTGAAAATATTGAAAATTTGCTCCAAAGTAAGGCGCAGGGACAAAATTTAGAGCTTGCTAACTCAAATCTTGCGGTTAGTTTGGGCTATGAGGGTTTTGCTTTTGATGAGGCGTGTTTAAAAAGTGGCGAGCTGTATTTTGCCAAGGTGCTAATTCAAGGTTTTGTAAAAAAGCATATTGGGCTGTATTTTATCGCCCTAGATGATAAAACGGCTAAAATAACGCGCCTTAGCAAAAGCGATGAAAAAGAATGGGCGCAAAATGTCGCAAGAGCTGAATTAAGCGCGATTAGAGCGAGCAAAGATAATGGATAAGCTATGAGTAATGATTTGATTATTTTACTTGGAATTTTGGTGTTGATAGGATTGTTGTTTTTGTGGGTGTGGCTTGGGATGCAATCTTTTAATAAAAGATTAAGAAACCACGCTAGAAGCATTGATAAATTGATGCAAGCTAATTATGAATTAAGCAAGAAAAACGCGCATTTAAAAGAATCAATCAAAGGCTTTATAAGTAGCGCTCAAAGCACCAGCCTTGAAATGGAGCAAATAAATAAAAGCCTTGATGCTAAGATAAATGAAGCCATCGCAAGCAAGATTTTGCCGATGATTGCGAGCTTAAAACGGCTTGAAGATAATATGGGCGATTTTGCTAGCGAGCATAATGAGCGAATGTATGATTTAGAAAAACGCACAGAAAATTTTAGCAAAATCACTCCGCCAAGCTTTGAAAAAGAAGAAGATTACATAGTAGATCTTTATAAAAGTGGCAAGAGCATTGAAAGTATCGCCAAGGATTTACACATCACGCTTGGGCGCGTTGAGATGGTTTTAAGATTTAGAAAACTGCTTTAAAATTTTAATTTTAAATTTTAAAATATTTAAAATTTTAAATCTCAAATTTTAAAATTTCAAGCACAAATTTTAAAAGTGTAAATCCCAAATTTTAAACCCAGAATTTTAAAATTTCAAGCCTAAATTTTTAAGCTAGCTTCAAATTTTTCTTGTAAAAATAAAGGCTGATAGCTTTGTTTGGCCTTGCGAAGTCCTTCGATGCCTAGATCTTCTTCGCGATTTACTAGCTCATAATCTGCCCAGCACCTAGCTAAAAATTCTCTATTAATGGCTTGATAAATACCATTGTAATTTATATCGGCCTTTTCGATGTGAATCACCACGCAACGCTCATTTAAAGCCTCCCCAAAGCTAAAAGCAGCGATTTGCCCATCAACACGGATAATCCCGCCACTAAAACTAAGCCTACTAAAATTTTCTAAACAAGCGATAATGCCGATATATTCATTTTTAAGCCCATCGCTTTTATTGCTTAGGCTATCAAACCAGCCATTATAAACGCGCGCTAGCTCAGGCGCATTATTTTCATCTAAAAGCTCAAAACTAAAATTATATTGCTTTAAAAAATTATTAAAATGCGTCTTTTTTTTGTGATATTTTTTACCCGCAAGTGCTATTAATTCGCTTATGCTATAAACATAATCGCTGCGGTCTGGGTTATAAATAAAATCAAAACGCCCAGGCATTAGCTCTTGGCATTGGAGCATTTGATTTTTGCTTATTGAATGAATGCTAAAAGGCATTTTAATGCTCTCAAAATACAAAATACACGCTTCAAGCGCATTTTTTATGGCTGATAAATCGCCATTTTTATGTAAGGGATAAAAAATAAAAGGATTGGAATCTGGGTATTTTGTTTTGATTATTAGGCATTCATTTTGTATGCCCCAGCTAATCTCGCGCCCAAAATGCCATAAAAAAAGATTAGTAAAGCTTAAATCAGAAACTTCGACCCCGCAAGCTTTAAAATAGCTTTCTAGCTCGTTTTTATCGCATAATTCTAAGGCTTTAAATTTCATTTTAGTCCTTTAAAATTTTCATTAAAAAAAATGTCAAGCTTGCTAGCAAAATAATACTAGCCCCGCTTGTTAAATCAAAATAAAAAGCAAGTCCTAGCCCGCCAAGGCAAAAAAGCGCGCTAAAAGCGGTGCTAAGAGCCATCATCAAGGCTAGATTTTTACTAAATTTTTCTGCTATATAAGGCGTGATTGTAAGCAAGGCTATTACCATCACAAGCCCCACAAGCCTAATGCTCACCACAACGCAAAGCCCCATAAACACGCTTTGTGCGTAATACAGCGCGCGCGTGCTAACCCCACGGAGCAAGGCAAACTCACTATCAAAGCTAGCAGCGCAAATGGCTCTATAAAATAAACCAACAAAGCACAAAATCAGCACATCAAGCCCTGCGATAATGTATAAATCGCTTTTTGGCACGGCTAAAATCGAGCCAAAAAGATAGCTCATTAAATCCACATTCATTTTATCGCTTAAATCAGCAAATATCACGCCAACAGCCATACCAAAAGCCCAAATAGCGCCAATTACGCTATCAAAACGCCCGCGTTCATTAAAGCTAAAATAAGCTATCAAAACGCTAAGAATTAGCCCAAAACCCAAAGCCCCAAGATTAGGCGAAAATCCCGCAAAAAACGCTATGCCAACGCCACCATAAGCCCCATGAGCTATGCCACTTGCTACAAAACTCATTTTATTAATTACTACCAAAGTGCCAATAATCCCAACACATACACTTAAAAGCAAGCTCGCAATAATCGCATTTTGCGCAAAATCAAAACTTAAAATTTCTATCATTTTTTTTACTTTTGTAATTCATAAAATAAGCCAAATCCGTTTTTACTTTTGTAATTCATAAAATAAATTAATCCGCCAAAGCCAAAACCCGCGATTATAGCCAAAAATCCAAAATTCATTTATTTAAATATTTTATGCTTGATTTGCGTTAATAAATTTTAATTATTACACGCGCATTTGGCATTATGTAAAAGCGCTGCCATCTCCACACCGCAAAAATGCTCGCTGTTTTTTGCTAGCGTGAAAATATTTGCGTTATTTTTAGCGTCATTTTCGTGTAAATATAAACTTTTATTAACAAAGGCGATTTTATCTGCGATATTTAGTGCCATTTGCGCATCGTGGCTTACCATAAAAATGCCGATTTTACGCTCATTTAAGGTTTTTAGCAGTTCGTAAATTTGCGCCGCGGCCTTTGGGTCTAGGCTGGCTGTGGGTTCATCTAGGATTAAAATTTTAGCCTGCGTGGCGATTGCGCGTGCTATATAAACGCGCTGGCGCTCTCCGCCGCTAAGCTCTTGGATTTTACGCGCGCTAAACTCGCTCATTTGCACCGCTTCTAGCGCGCTTGTGGCTATTTTATAATCTTCTTTTGTGTAAAAATTAAAAATCTTGCCATTTAGCCTAGCCATTAGCACCACTTCTAGCACGCTTAATGGAAAATTCGCATTAAGCGGAATAAATTGTGGCACATAGCCTAGATTTTTTGGCGCGCTTATCGTGCCAGAATGCGCCTTTAATAATCCCAAAACTAATTTTAAAAGCGTGCTTTTACCGCCTCCATTTGGGCCAATAATGCTTAAAATTTCATCACTATTATACTCTAAGCTGATATTATCAAGTATAAAGTCATTTTGATAAGAAAAGCTTAAATTTTTAATTACTATTTGCATCTTTAAAGGCTTTAATGGCGTGTTTTAAGGCGTTAAAATAATCATTGCTTAAAGGATCGATTTGGATTATTTTTGCGCCGATTTGGCTTGCTATTACTTGTGGGCTATGGCCTAAATATCCCGGATTTGTGAAAATCACGCTTACGCCGTGCTTTTTGGCGTCTTTGATGATACTTGCTAGCTCGTTGATTTTTGGCTCTTTTGCGTTTTTTTCTATGCTGATTTGCTCTAAATCATAACGCTTAGCAAAATACCCCCAAGCTGGATGATACACGATAAAAGCGCGCTTTTTAAGCCCTGCTAGCTCGGTTTTTGCATAATTATCTAATTCATCAAGTTCTCTTAAAAGCGCGTTTAGGTTTTGCTCGTAGATTTTTTGATTTTGGGCGTTTATTTTTATTAGCGTGTTTGCGATGTTTTGGGCGATGATTTTTGCATTTAGTGGATCAAGCCAAATGTGCGTGTCTAGCTCGCTTTCGTGGTCGTTTTCGTGGTCGTTTTCGTGGTCGTTTTCATGGTCGTGGCTATGCTCTTGTTTGATTTTTGTGATATTTTCATCAAGTTTTGTTATTAAAAGATTTTTGGCATTTGCTTTAAACTTTTCTAGCCAAACGCGCTCAAACTCCACCCCAATAGCCAAAAAAACATCAGCCTTTGCGATGATTTTCATATCGCTAGGTTTTGGCTCGTAATTATGCGCATCGGCTGAAATTAGCGTGTGTAGTTCTACATTTTCGCCGCCGATTTTTTGAGCCAAAAAACTAACTGGCGCGACAGATGAGATGATTAAAATTTTAGCCCAAGCCATAGAAGCTAAAACAAAAATAAAAAAGATTTTTTTCATAATTTGCCTTATTTGCCTTATTTGCCTTAAAATAAAGCCTTGATTGTAGCAAAAATTTTAAAATTTACTTGTTTAAAATTTTAAAATTTGCCAAATTCTAAAATTCATAAAAATATTTTTTTAAAATTTTTGGCGTTAAAATTAAGATTATTGTGCTTAAAGGCTAGGGCGCGTGGCGCGTGGCGCGTGGCGCAAAGCCCCGTCCTTTTGGTGTTAGATTAAAATTTTCTTGTTTAAAACTTCGTGTAAGATTTATAAAAATATTTTTAAAATTTGTGTGGATTTTTTAATTTTGTGATATTTTTTAAAAGTAGCTTAAAATTTTGATATAATGCCGCCGCCGAAGCTTTGGCGGAGGCAAATAAACGATAAAGGATCTTGTATGCGAAAGCAAAACAAGCGTCCTAAGGTGGTATTATATCTTAAAATTAGCGTTTTTGGTGCTAAAATTGAGATAATATTGCTTCAACGCTAGGACGGGCGGGGCGCAAGCCCCGCTAACCTTTATCGCTCACATATTGTCTAAATCTATTAGCAAAACTAGCTAAATTCTAAAATTTGCTTATTAAAAATCATTAAAATTTTTGAAAATTATTTTTAAAATTTACGAGATTTAAACTTTTCGCTTTGATGGGGCGGGCGTAATGCCCGCCCTTTAAAGTCTTTAAAGCTTTTAAAGCTTTTAAAGCTTTGAAGTGTTTTATT
Source organism: Candidatus Campylobacter infans (assembly GCA_009827235.1). Taxonomy (GTDB): domain Bacteria; phylum Campylobacterota; class Campylobacteria; order Campylobacterales; family Campylobacteraceae; genus Campylobacter; species Campylobacter infans. The sequence continues at coordinate 11,273 of SPMW01000041.1, forward strand.
GTAGCAATCTCATAACATTTTGTTGGATTGTGTTTGCTTGGCTCATCGCGTAGCTGCCTGATTGGGCTAGGATGTTGTATTTGTTGAAATTGCTTGCTTCTGTGGCAAAATCCACATCGCGGATTTGGCTTTCTGCGCTTTTTACATTTACTTGTGTTACGCTGATGTTGTTTATGGTTGATTGTAGCTGATTTTGAACTGAACCTAGATCTGAACGAATTCTATCAAGTATTTTTTGGGCTGATTCAGAAATACTAATCATCGCCTGCGCGCCGTAATATGTAGTTACGCCACTTAGCTGATCTGTGGCTGAAAATCCGCCTGCAAAATATCCCATAGCAGCTGCTAAGGCTGAGCTTAAAATTCCACTATTCATATCACCTAGGCTTACGGTTTTTTGTTGCCCTTGACTATTCACAGCGGTACTCATTGTGCTAATAACCTTATCACCAGCACCCATGCTTATTGTAGATTCTTTACATCCACTCATTTTTATTACTATATCCCTAGCATCTTGGCGGATTAGGGTTAGTTTGCCTACTATTACGGTAGAAGCACTACTAAATTGTGCATTAGAAGTTGTGCCTAAACCATTACTTTTGCTTAAAACATTTATTTTCATAGCCCTACCATCTCTTGCTGTTAGGGTTAATTTACCATCTCTTGTGCTAGCTTCTACGCCTGTTTGTTCTTTTACCTTATTTATGGCATTTACTAGCACATTATTTTTATCGCCTGCTATTGTTTCAACTTTACCTATTGTTATGCCATTTATTATG
>SPMW01000042.1 GCA_009827235.1 Candidatus Campylobacter infans
TTATTATCATCTAAATCTTTTAAAGCCTGGGCGCCGTTTTTAGCTAACTCGCCATTTTTTAGTTTTGTGAAGTTGCCAAATAATTCTGCTCCGCTTGTAATAGCCCCATCACCATCTATATCTCTTGCTAAAATGCCATCACTACTATTTACCCAGCTTGATTTAAAAGCTATTTTATCACCATTGTGATCAAAAAATACGCCATTTTCTAGGCTTAGAGTATCTATCTTGCCGTTACCATCAAGATCAAGGGCAATAGGGTCGTAAAGTGAGATATTTGCGGTATCTGCTAAATATTTAGCAAAATTTACAGAGCCATCTTCGTTGAAGTATTTTAAAGCACTAGCGAAATCGGTGTATAGTTTTTGCTTATAATCCTTTGTAGGACTAATTATAAAATCAGCTGCTTGGTCTGCTAAATCCATAGCTTTCGCACATGCTTCAATAATGCCATTATAAGCATCTTCGCCCCAAACTGCACCAGCTATTCCGCCAAGTGTTCCACCTATTACAGTTCCAATTGGACCAAATAAACTACCAAGCCCAGCACCAGCTTCACCTACCAATATAAGCAGTAGCAGCGGTTCCGATCACATCGTTCATACTTTTATCAGGGTTTCCTTGTGCGTCAAACACGCCAGAAACAACACCATCTACAATAGAATAAGCTTTACCTAACAATGTGCCTTTAACTACCGCATCGGCATGGCTCAATCCTTCTTTGAATAAATTACCACTAAAAGCTAAATATCCGCTAAATGCGGACATTGCAATATCTTTGCCAGTTGAGTCTTTGATTACAACTTCTCTTGTGCCGTTATTTTCTCTTGCATAAGCAAAACCTTGTCCCATAATTTACTCCTTAAATTTTATTAAAAAGCGACCATTGCTTTATATTTTTAGAATTTAAAAAATTTTTTAAGTCATCTAAAATCGCATTATCAAACAAATACTTGCTTACAAAAATAGTATTCCAAAATTTTTTGTGAGCTATGCTAATATCATTTGTTATTATTGTTCGCTTATTCCAATAATATTTTATATCTTTGTAATACACTTTTTTTGAAAAAAATGTATATTTAGCAATTAAAAAATCATCATAGCAAAATATTTTTTCTAATTTTAATGTCAGCACAAACCAATACGGGATAAAAATAATTAACACTCCACCAATTAAATTCGGAATAATATTGTTAATGTTTAAAAATGCTACACAAATAAGAAATATAAATAAAAGCGATATTGTAAAAAAAATACCATACAGATTTGATTTAGTAGATTTTGTTTTTTGTATTGTCAAAATAGGCTCATCTACTTTTATATTATCTTTATTTTCCAAATTTCTTACCTTTCTAAATTTCAAAAAACTCCGAAATTCTACTCAACTTTTAAACCTGAAGCTATCGATTCTTTTGAAAGCTTACTAAAAATTATAGAAGAATTAAAAGATAAGTGAGGCAGTGCATATAGCATTGCCTCATATTTTAGTAGTCAAATTCGCTATCTATAGCGATTTTAGAGATGTCTTTTTGATGCTCTAGCTTTAAAAGTGGAGCTTTTTTATCCATACCCAAAACCTTAACTTTTTTACCATCGATAAGTAAGGCTACACCCTCAGGAAGAGCATAAACGATAGATTTTGGATTAAGGATTAAAAACTCCTCCAATCTTTCCTCCCTACTCTCGCCATTATGTCCCACAGGCTTTCCTGAAATAAAATGCGGATTAATTTGATGTGGGAAAATGTTGAAAGTATTAAAAGACTCAGGCTCTGCGATAGGCATATCATTTGTTGTTTGCATAGTGGCACCTGCGACATTTGAACCAGCCGACCAGCCCACATAAGGCACACCCTCACTCACTCTTTTAGCGATTAATTCTACAAGTTCATTTTTATAAAGCTGATTGACAAGCTCAAAAGTATTTCCACCGCCTACAAAAATGGCGTCCGCACTTTTAACTATATCTGCAGCTTTACCCTTATGCACACTTATAATCTCCACACCAAGACTTTCAAGTGCCTTTTTAACCTGTGCTTCATAAGCATCATAACTCTTTCTAACTCCAGCATAAGGGATAAAAGCGACTTTTTTACCTTTGAGCTTATTTTTCTCCACAAATTTCTTAAGCCAAGGAAGAGCGTGATTTAAATAGCCTGTATCCTTATAGCCAGAACTTGAAAGTAAAAGAGCTTTTTGCTTATCTTTTGGGAAATTAAACGCCTCTTTCGCACTTAAGCTAGAAACGCTAAGACATAAAGCCGCCAAAGAAGCGACACCGACCTTAAGAATCATCCTTCTTTTCATTTAATCTCCTTTAAAAATATTAACCCTTTCATTATAATTTTATTTACTTAATTTTTTGTAAATTTTTATCATAATGAAAAATAAAAACAAAATTATTGGCTAATTTTAATGTTGTTTCAAATTTTTTAAATATCTATAAACACTAGGTTCGGAAATTTTTAAAAATTTCGCCACGATAGGAACAGCCCCTTTAATGTTAAAAATGCCCTTTTCGTAGAGTTTTCCTACAAGCTCTTCTTTTTGTTCTATGCTTAATTGATACTTGGAATTTAAATAACTCGCATCGACACTTTGAGCTAAAATATCTTCTATACTAGGACTTAGTGTCTCTACGCTTGGACTATTAAATTCGCATTTATCCAAAAATGCACCCATATCACCTATTTTTTCTAAATCTATAATTTTACACACTATATCTCTCATAATACTAGTGTCGTGATTGATACATAAAATTCCTACCAAATCATCACCGTGCTTAATGAAAAAGGTCGAACCGCGTATGAGTTTTGACTGCCCTACAAGAGCCTTATAATCGCACAAAAAGTCCGTTTCTAAATATCTTTTTTTTTGGATTAGCTCACTTGCAAAAGCTGTTAGTGGGGAATTTAGAGTGCGTCCGCTGATGTGATTGTTGGCTATTGCAGCTATTCTTGCTCCGTCTTTTTCGATGATGTGAAAGACGACTTCATATTGCACTCCTAAAACTTCTCCTAAAAAATGTGTTAATCTAATAAATTGCTCTTTTTGCTCTTCGCTCATAAAATCCCCTAATTATCACTTAATAAAAGCTTGAATTCTACTCTTTATCCTTAAAAATTTTCTTAAAAATAAAAAATTATTATTATAATAAAAAAGTATTGACAAAATATTATTATTAATGATACAATATAATTTATTTAATTTATATTTAAAAAGGAGCGTTTATGTCAAATTATCCTAAGGCTATAGGTCCCTACTCTGCTTATAGAGAGGCAAATGGACTTTTATTTATATCAGGACAACTTCCTATCAACCCTGCTTCAGGAGAAATAGAAAGTTCTGATATCAAAGAACAAACCAAACAATCTTTGAAAAATATCGGTGCTATCTTAGAAGAAAATGGTATCAGTTATGATAAAGTGATTAAAACCACTTGCTTTTTAGCTGATATTAATGATTTTATAGCATTTAATGAAATTTATGCTGAATTTTTTCAAGCACCATACCCGGCAAGAAGTGCGTTCGCGGTTAAAGATTTGCCGAAAAAAGCTAAAATTGAGATAGAGATTATCGCTCAAAAAGGGTAAGTTATGCTAGGGATTACTTTTTCTTTATTTAGCGTTTTTTTACTTGTTTTTATGCTTTATAAAAAGATTAATGCACATATGGCATTGCTTTTAAGTGGGCTTTTATTACTCTCTTTGGCTACTATTTTTGGACTTTCACCGCATATTGTGGCTAAGGGTTCTTTAAATTTTGGTTTTTTTGATATCTTTCAAGTCTTTAACCAAACCATGTCAAGCACCTTAGCGGGACTTGGCTTAACTTTAATGTGTATAGCGGGTTTTTCTGCTTATATGGACCATGTTGGGGCTTCTTATGCGCTTTTTAAGGTTTTTGAAAAGCCTTTAAAAGCAGTAAAATCACCCTATATTTTACTCATAGTTGCCTATTTTATCGTGCAATTTTTGGTTCTTTTTATCCCATCTCACGCTGGTTTGGCGCTTTTACTTATGGTTACTATGTATCCTATACTCGTTCGCTCGGGCGTTTCAAAACTTTCTGCCTTAAGTGTGATTGCTATTTGTCAATATATTGATCATGGACCTGGAAGCGGTAATGTTATTATGGCATCAAAAGTCGCTGAGATCGACCCTGCAATTTATTTTGTTCATTATCAACTCCCTACAACCTTGCCTATCATCATCGCAGTAGGCATAGCTCTTTATCTTTGCAATAAATTTTTTGACAAAAAAGATAATTTTGTCTTTGACGCTGAAAAGATAGAGCAAGAGCTTAATGAAAACAAAGGTAAGGAAGAGGATCTTAAAAAGCCTCCTAGAATTTATGCGATTTTACCTATAATTCCTTTGGTTTTAATTTTAGGCTTTAGTGCTGTTTTGGATAGCATTTTGGTTTTGTTAGGTTTTAACACAGCTGAAGAGGTCAAGGCTGCGGCTAGCACTGCCATTAAAATGAATGTTCCAGTAGCAATGGTGATTTCAACTTTTGTGGCTATTATTTTTGAAATGATACGCTATAAAAGCATAGTAGAAACTCTTAATTCTATTATGATTTTCTTTAAAGGAATGGGACATTTATTTGTTATCACAGTTTCACTCATCGTTTGCGGTCAAGTATTTGCAAGCGGTCTTTTATCTGTAGGTTTTGTAGATACTTTAATAGAATTTTGCAAAAATGCAGGATTTGGAGTTTTGGCTATTATTATCGCCGTTTCAATCTTGCTTGCAGTTTGTGCTTTCTTAATGGGAAGTGGTAATGCGGCGTTTTTTAGCTTTGCTCCACTTATCCCAAATATAGCAAAACACTTTGGAGTTGAAACTATCACCATGATAGCACCAATTCAAATCATGACGGGCTTTGGAAGATGTGTTAGTCCTATTGCACCAGCGATTTTAGCTATCTCAGCTATTGTAAAAGTAAGTCCTTTTGCCGTGGTTAAAAGAACAGCTATTCCTATGCTTGTAGCGGCTATTGTAAATATTATTATGACTTATATCTATCTTTAAAAAGGAGAAAAAATGAACTCAAAAACTAAACTTATTCATTGTGGCAGAGGCGATCAAGGCGCTGAAGTAAGATCAGTCAATCCTACACTTATGCGTGCATCAACCATACTTTTTAAAGATCACGCCACTTGGCAAAAGTATAGAGAGTTAAGAAAAACCCAGCGTGTTTTAAGCTATGGTGCTAGAGGCACAGCGACAAATTTCGAGCTTGAAAAGCTTATTTGTGAGCTTGAGGGAGGGTATAGAGCACAACTTTTCCCAACAGGACTTGCAGCATTAGCTATGGTGCTTTTAAACTATGCAAGCAAAGATACACATTTTTTAATCACTGATGCAATTTATGGGCCTGTAAGAACGATTTGCGAATTATTTTTAGAAAAAATGGGCGTTGAAATTGATTTCTTAAAAGCTGATGCAAGTGATGTGGAGGAGAAAATCAAGCCTAATACTAAGCTTATTTTATGTGAGTCGCCGGGATCAATTTTATATGAGATTATAGATCTACCAAAGCTTTGTAAAATCGCCCACTCTCACAATATCCCTGTAGCGATTGACAATACTTATTCTAGTGGATATTTTCTAAATCCTTTAGAACTTGGAGTGGATATTTCCGTTATAGCGGCGACTAAATATTTAAGTGGGCATTCAGATGTTACTATGGGTATAGTTGTCATTAATGAAAAAGAGTGGAAAAATTTTGACAAACTTCCAGAAGCTTTAGGCTTTACAACAAGTCCTGATGATGCTTACTTAGTACTTCGTGGTATGAGAACACTAGATGTGAGAATGAAAGCTCATGAAAAAAGTGCTGATGAAATTGTAGAGTTTTTACAAAGCAGAAAAGAAATTAAAACAATTTTCTATCCAAAACTCAAATCCCACCCAAATCATGAAATTTTCATGCGTGATCATAAAGGTACAAATGGCATGATTACCATAGAATTTGCAGAAGATTACACTAAAGATGATGCGATTAAATTTGTAGATTTATTACAATTTTTCTCCATAGGTGCTAGTTGGGGTGGCTATGAAAGTCTAGCCACCGTAACTACTCCGCCAAGAACTGCAACAGACCTAAGTGCAAGAGGACCATTTGTAAGATTTCATATAGGTCTTGAAGATACTAAAGATTTAATTGCTGATTTAACACAAGCTTTTGATAGTATTAAAAAATAAGGAGATAAGATGACAGGAATTAGCGTATTTGATCATAGATTACTAGCAGACTCATGGAGCACGCAGGAAATGCGTGCTATTTTTTGCGAACAAAACCGCATACAAAAATGGCTCGATGTTGAAGCAGCTTTAGCAAAAGCACAAGCAAAACTTAAAATTATCCCTAAAAAAGCTGCCGATGAAATTGCTAAAAAAGCACATTATAAATTTATGGATATGGATTTCATTTTCGCAGAATATAAAAAGACTAAGCACCCCCTAGTGCCAACGGTAAGAGGATTAGAAAAAGCTTGCGATGATAATTTGGGTGAATATGTGCATTTTGGAGTAACCACTCAAGATATCATCGATACAGGACTGGTTTTACAATTTAAAGAAGCAATGACTCTTATAAAAAGTGAATTAAAAGCTACCGCAAAAGCCTTAGCGAAACTAGCTAAAACCCATAAAAACACTGCTATGATGGGAAGAACTTTAGCACTTCAAGCCCTGCCTATTACTTTTGGACATAAAGTGGCTATTTGGTTAAGCGAACTTGAGCGTCATTTTGAAAGAATACTTGAGCTTGAAAAAAGACTTTATGTAGGCAGTATAGTAGGTGCTGTGGGGACTAAGGCAAGTTTAAGTGATGAGTGCAATGAAGTAGAAAAACTCACTTTAGAAAATTTAGGACTTGATGTGCCTAATATTTCTTGGCAGCCAGCAAGAGACCGCTTTATAGAACTTGGTTTTGTACTAGGCAATATCAACGCAACCTTTAACAAAATCGCTCATGAAATTTTAATCCTTTCGCATAATGAAATTGATGAAGTTGCCGAGCCTTTTGGTAAAGGTCAGGTAGGCTCAAGCACTATGCCGCATAAAAGAAATCCAGCCGTGAGTGAAAATGCCGTTACCGTAAGTAACGCCCTAAAGGCAAATTTAGCCATTTTAAGTGATATTGAAAGACATGAACATGAAAGAGATGGTCAAGTTTGGAAAATGGAATGGAAGCTTTTACCTGAAATGTTTTTAATGCTTTCTGTGGTTTTAGCAAATATGAAATTTGCGCTTAGTGATTTAGAAGTAAAAAAAGATAAAATGCTTAAAAATCTCAACACCCTTAATGGTTTTGTTTTAGCCGAACGCGTGATGTTTGCTTTGAGCGATCATTATGGTAAGCAGCACGCTCACGAAATCGTTTATGAAAATGCTATGCTAGGTATAGAAAAACAAAAAACTTTTAAAGAAGTTTTACTTGCAGATAAAAGAGTATCTAAGGTATTAAAAGAAAAAGAAATCGATGCTTTACTTGATGCTAGCACTTATGTAGGATATGCACCAAAACTTGTCGATGAATTTTTGGCAAAAATTAAAAATAGTGCTATTTTAAAATAGGAAATTTTATGTTTTATAGCGAAAATTTAGCAGATTTTATCACAAATCTTAAATTTGAAACCCTCCCCTCCCCTGTCGTTCAAAGAGCTAAAGAGCTTATGCTTGATAGCTTTGGTACGGGTTTGGCGGCAAGTAAGGAAGAGTGCGTTTTAAACGCTTTTAAAGCCTTTGACGCTTTAAGTCTAGTTAAAAACACGCCTATTTGGGTGAGTGATAAAAAGTTAGATCCCATTTATGCCACTATGCTAAATGGCATAGCAGCACACGCTCTAGACTTTGACGATACACACACAGAAGCCATTTTGCACGCTAGTGCCATTTTAACCCCTCTTTGTTTAAGCTATGGTTTTCACGCTACTAAAGACGCAAAAAAGATCATAAAAGCCTTTATAGTAGGCTGGGAAGTGGCTGCTAGAGTTGGTATAGCAAGTAAAGGAAGCTTTCATAAAAGAGGCTTTCATACAACGGCTATTGCGGGAATTTTTGGTGGAGTGAGTGCGGTGGCTGTTTTGCTTGATTTAGAGAAAAAGCAAATCGTCAATGCCTTAGGACTTGCGGGAAGCTTTGCAAGTGGGGTTAATGAATTTTTGTCAAATGGCTCAAATTCTAAGGTCTTACATATTGCCAATGCTATTAAAAATTCCATCTTCATTGCCCATTTTGCTAAAAATGATATGAGTGGTCCATTAAGCATTTTCGAAGGGCGTGATAATGTCTTTAAATGCTTTGGTATAGAAGAGCAGTGCGATAAAGACGCACTTAGTGAGGGTTTAAATGAAATTTGGCAAATTATGCAAGTTTCAATCAAGCCTTATCCAAGCTGTCATTTTGCACATGGACTTATTGACTGTGCAATTTCTTTAAAAAATGATGGTTTAAAAGCTGATGAGATAAAAAGTATCCATTGTTTTGTTGATGAAGTGCCTATCGCTTTTATTTGTGATCCTTTAGAGGCTAAATACACTCCAAAAAGTGCTTATGAAGCTAAATTTTCTATGCCCTTTTTAATGGCTTTGGGTTTTTTCGATGGTAAAATCACTCTTTATTCTTATGCAAATTTAAAGCGTGAAGAAGTGCTTGATTTTGCAAGAAAAATCACTTATGAAAAAAGAAATTCTCAGGGTTTTCCCAAATATTTTCCGGGACATTTAGAAGCTATTTTGCAAAATGGCAAAAAAATTCAAAAAGATGTTTTCATCAATAAGGGTAATTTTGACAACCCTCTAAGCCTTGAGGAGCTAAAAGCTAAATTTATAAATAATGCTCTAGTTTGCATTGATGAAACTAAGGCTTATGAAATTTGGGAGCAAATCGCAAGGCTTGAAAGTCTAAACGAACTTTCCTTTTAAGTTTTATCCCCCCCCCCCCTATTTTAAGGGGGTTCTATTAAAATATATATTTTCTCTTTGCCTAAAATCTTGCATATTTTCAAGTAAAAAAGCGTAAAATTCTTTGCCGTGATGAGGGAATTTTAGGTGTGTTAATTCGTGCAAGATGACATATTCTATCGCTTTTAAAGGCTTTTCCATAAGCTTTAGATTAAGATTAATGTAGGCTTTTTTATGATTACAAGAACCCCAACGCGTTTGCATCATTTTAAGACGAATTTTACTTGGATAAAGCCTTGTTTTTCTCTGCCATTTTTTAAGATAAAAATTAAAAATAATCTTAGCATTTTTCCTTATAAAAATTTACAAATTTGAACTTACGCAACTAGTAAATTTAAATTTGTAAATTTGTTTAAATTTAAGCTTTCAATGCCAAGTTCAGAGAGTGATTTTAATTCGTTTGTTTCTGAAACGCCGTTTGAATTGCTATCTTGCCAGATTTGGAGTTTGTCAAAGTTTTCATCTAAATTTGAGATAATGCCATCGTTATTGCTATCTGGTTCTTTTAAAGCTTCAAAGCCATCTTTAGCATTTGGGTTTGTGTATGAGTAGTGATTGTTTGATTTAGATTTATTGCCAAATAATTCTGCTCCGCTGTTTATTTCATCATCGCCGTTTATGTCCCTTGCTAGTATGCCATCCTCGCCGCTTATCCAGCTACTTTTGAAGGCTATGTCATCGCCATTGTGATCAAAGAATACGCCATTTTCTAGGCTTAGAGTATCGATTTTGCCGTTAGCGTTTAAATCAAGGGCAATTAGGTCGTAAAGTGAGATATTTAGCGTATCACCGCCAAGTGAGTGCCCATTTACTACAAAGTCCCCTAAATTAGCAACTAATTTATCAAAAAGCCCGCTTTGCTTGCTTTTATCTATAAGCAACTTAGTTGTATCATATCCACTTTTTGCTAGTAGATACATAGTTCTCAGCATATCTACTACGCTATTTGAGCTATCGTTATAGTCTGAGCCACTATTTTTAGGATACAACAAAGCTGAATTATCGCCGTTATTTATCATATTTGCTAAGCCCTCTAGCTCCTGTGTATTTAATTTTGCGGTATCACCAATTTCTTTTGATACATTATCGTAAATTTTTTCAGTGTAATTTCCCAGCTCAAAGCCAAAATTTTCTTTTAAAATATCGCTTATTTTTATTGCCACTAGTGTAGAAGCTGTGGTGACCAATATGCCACTTCCAAAGTATGCTCCAACAGCCACAATAGAGGCTCCTTGTATAAAATTTCCTACATAGTGGGCTATATTATGTTCAACATCTTTGTTTTTATCATAACTTAAAGTAAAATCTAGTAATAATAACTTAGAACTTTTTGCTAATTCAAAAGCTTTTGTACCCTCAATCTCTCCGTATAGATTTTTAAAATTATCTATAACAGAGCCTAAGCCAGCATCAATTACATTTAGAGTATTTTTTACGGTATCTTTAATGCTATTGTCGTTTTCTTGTTTTAGCATTGTTTTTGCCGTAGTTTGGTTATTTTCCATTGTTTTCTCCTTTTAGTTTTATTACAAAGTTATCAAAACTGTATAAAGTTTCTAGCTCTAATATATTTATATTAAAATTACTTTGAAAATATTTATTTAGTTTTTTTTCATCTCTTTTGTAAAAAGGAATTTCGATTATATTAAAATTATTATCCACTATTATTAAAGTTTTTAGTTTTAAAGTTATCTCTCTATAAATAAAAAAAGAAAGAATGTAAGCAAGTGGAAAAAAAATAAAAAATATATATAATATAATTCTTATAAAAAATTTTATTTTACTTACTTTGTATTTCATTGAGTTTAAATTATTACTTTCGCCATACATTGAAAATGAATAAAGAAGTGCAACACTACAATTTAGTATATTATCAGGTGTTATTTCAATGTATTTATTATTTTTCTGATAAATAATTTTATTTTTATAAAAACTTATAATAGGATTTTTACGAAATATAAAAAGATAAATAGTGATAAAAAGCACTCCATAAGTAGCAGCTAAAAGGTTATTGTCTCTAAACGAGCCAACTTCTACGGCTCTTTGTTCGGCAGTAGTAGTAAGAAAAATCTTTACTATTAGTTCAACCGCAATAATAATAATAGCTAACAATAGCATTTTATCACTATAATTTTTTATGCTAAATAATGAATGTTCTTTATTTGTATTTATTTGTTCCATTGCTCCACCTTGTCTATCTTTTCAGAACCTTTTAAAAATTTTAAACCAAAACCCGCA
>SPMW01000043.1 GCA_009827235.1 Candidatus Campylobacter infans
CGCCACTTCCGCTTTGATGCTAGGCCGTTATTTTACGCAGCTAATCCGGTAAATGATAATAACAAACTCTACGCAGGCTACAAATACCCTGAGGATAAAACCAAAGAAAGAGCCCTAAACCCAGAAGAGGATTTAAAATTTCTAAGCGATAAAACCGCAAATGATAAGCTAATAGAAAACCGCGCTATTTTCTTTCCACAAAATTATAGCGGTAATGTAGCAGCACTTGATATAGACGCAAAAGACGCCGAGGGCAAAGCAATTAAGGGCTTTACTAGCAGTTTAACAGGCGTTATAGCAAGCATTTACGCAAGAGATGATGAGCTAGAATTTAAACAGCTCCCAAGTATATATTCAACAAACAACAAAAACAACGCCGACACACAAAAGCTCTATAACCAAATAGAAAACTGCTTTAATGATAATATCTGCCAAGCTGTATGGGCGGATTTAAAACCTAAGCAAAATAATAATTTGGCTTTTTCAGCTAATGCCTTTGTGTATTCAGATATCGTAAATGGCGATAAATACTTAGCCTATAATAACTATGGCAAAACTCTTTTACGCCTTGGAGATAGCGAGCAAACCACCTTTTCACAAAATAACAAAACCACACATAGCGATGACCCTGAAGCCTTATGCGATGTGGGCGAAGCAAAATCTACATGCGATCAAAACGATCCAAACTGCCAAAAATTTAGAAAAGATGGCGGACTTTATGGATGTGATACCATAGTGGTAAATAACTCAAAAGCGTATAATTTAAATAAAATGCCAGCAGATTTTGAAAGAAAAGGCTTTAAATTTTATACCTTTAACCCTGCTATGATGAAAATCAACACCACACTAAGCAACAAATCAGCTAGCAACAGCCCGTATAATTCGGAAAAATTCACCTATCACAGAGCCCCTTGCTCTAGCTACCCTGATCCTACTAACTGCAACGATGAGCTAGAAAACGCAACCTTTACAATCCAAGTAGGCGCAGCCGGAGCAAATAAAGCTAATATCTTAGCCAATAACTTTTTAAGCAGATATGATGGCCAAGCAAAAGCTCCACAAAACTACGAAGAGAATATAGAATTTAGAAGTGGTTTAGTAACGCCTGTGGTTGTGCATAAAGTAAATAATACAGACTTAGTTTCAACTAATGAGCTTAGATTTAAGATCACAAGCGAGCAGTTTAAAACTATGTCTTTACTCTTAGCACCAAGATGTGATATGATGAAGTTAAAATATAGTGGATGGCAAGAAATATGCCAAAAAGGCGATGTAATAAATGAAGCTAACTATATCGCCAGAGCAGAAAACTCACAGCTCGTCCCTGCCACTAAAAAAATGCATAACACACAAACGCATTATCAAAACTTACTAGCAGGCGCAAGCAAAAATGGAGTTTTGGATGTAACTATATTTAAAACCGGCTTTACAAAAGGCGCGGCTGATCTTAAAAATATAGATAGAACGGCAAATCCTAAAAAAGATCTAGGCTTGTTATTTGGCCAAAAAGCAAGTGAGTATTCTTTAAAAGAAAAAGAACCGGTGCTAATAAAAACCGAAGCTAAAAAAGTAGAAGTGCCAGATAAAACCCAAGAAACTAAAAATCAATGGCTAGAAGACAATAAAATTTCAGCTATGGTAGATACAACAGGCGGAGCGGCTATGTTAGATGTGATTTTAGTAGCACCAAATAAACAAGTAGGCGGAAAAACAGGTGATTTAAAAGATAATGCCGTGTTTTTAGCTGCTTATACAAGCAATCCGCTTGTAGCAAAAGAGCTTCAAGATGCCAAAATCATAGGCGATATAATCCCTGGCTATGCAAATTACTACCGCATTAGACGCGATGCTTTCCCTGCTTTAAATGCTAAATTATTTGAGTATAGCGTTGAAGGTGGCGGAAATATCGATATAACTGCCATAGGCCAAAACGAACAAAGCCAAAAACAAAGCGGGGACTTTTTAAGAGTGCCTGCTGGCAAGAATATTAATGTTAAATTAATGGACCCTGATGCGCAAATGTATTGTAATTTTATAAGAAATTGCTATCCATTGCCAAGCGGCGGTTATGGCGCGATCTTTACAGGTTTTGAAAGCAAAAACACAACTTGGCAAGGTGGCAGCACAATCATAGATGAAGCCGTAAATAAAGCAAAAACTCGCCCTACACAAAGACGCATTGCGTGGTAGGATTGTAATTTTTGCCTTTCATTTTAATGGCGCGGAGCTTTGGCTTCGCGCCTTTTTTATTTGCTTATTTTAAAATTTATTCTTTTGATTTTGCTTATTTTATTATTGCGTGGTTAAAATTTTTTTGCTTTTAGATTTGATTAAAATTTGCTAGCTTATAAAATAATTTTGGCTTAAAATAATTTATCTAAGTGGCTTAGCCGTAGGTTTTTTCATCTCTTTTAGCTATGTGAATGATTTGTATTTGATTTTTGGCGATAATAGCGATTATTCTGTGATTGCCTAAACGCCATCGGTAGCGATTATCGCTAAATGCTACTAGCTTGGTGCAGTTAGGCAATTTTAAAGGCTCTTGGATACTTTCTAATCGCTTTAAAAAGCCGTCTATCTTGTTAAAGTCCTTTGGTGTAGTCTTTGCAAGTTTTTTGAGAAATGAATTTGGCTTTGTGTCAATGATTATCTCATAATTCATTGCCGTAATTCTTGTTTATAAGTTCGTCTATTTCTCTATCAAGTTGAGCCTGTTGCTCTGGTGTTCTTGCTTTTTCTCTCTCACGCCCTATTTTATAAGCTTCGCTTTCTTTGTAAGGCACAAAATTATATTTTGGTCGGTCTATTTTTTCTTTTAATTTCGCTTTCAAAAATGAAATTAAATCGCTATTTTCTTGTAAAATAGTTTTTATTTTAGTTTCTTTTTTTTCTGCATTCAGCAGAGAATTTAAAAGCTGTCTTTCATTCATATTTAAATATTTATCATAGTTTATTGCTTGCATTTTTATCCTTTTTTTATAAAATTTGCTAAATTATAATAAAATAAATTTTTAAAGCTAGCTTAAATCAAGCTAGCTTTAATCTTACATATATTTTTCTAGCACTTTTGGTATTTGTATGCTAGCGTCTTTTTGCTGGTAGTTTTCCATTATGGCAATTAGCGTGCGCCCAACTGCCAAGGACGAGCCATTTAGGGTGTGGGCTAGGGTGTTTTTCTTGCCATCTTTGTAGCGGATTTTAGCCCTGCGCGCTTGAAAATCACGGCAATTACTAATAGAGCTGATTTCGCGGTATTTGTTTTGACCTGGTAGCCAGACCTCTAAATCTATGGTTTTTGCTGCGCTAAATCCTAAATCGCCACTACAAAGCATCATATGGCGGTGTGGCAAGCCAAGAGAGCTTAATAAATCAGACGCGCAAGCTACCATTTCATCAAAAATTTTATCACTTTCATCTGCTTTGCTAATACAAACAAGCTCTACTTTTTCAAACTGATGCTGTCTTATCATACCGCGCGTATCTTTGCTTGCACTGCCTGCTTCTTTGCGAAAGCAAGCACTATAACAAGTCATTTTAAGTGGCAAGCTATCAGCCATTAATATTTCATCATTATAAAGATTAGTTACTGGCACTTCGCTAGTTGGGATTAAATATAATTCTTCATCATTTATTTTGTATAAATCATCGGCAAATTTTGGTAGCTGTCCTGTGCCAAAAAGTATTTCTGGACGCACTAAAAACGGCACATTTACTAGCTCAAATCCGCGTGAGGCGTTAAAATCGATCATATAATTTATTAGGGCGCGATTTAGCCGTGCGCCCATACCCCTAAGCGTGCTAAAACGCGAGCCTGAAAGCTTTGCGCCACGCTCAAAATCCAGCCAGCCAAGTTTTGAGCCTAGCTCAAAGTGTTCAAGCGGGCTAAAATCAAACTCTCTTGGGCTTAAAACGCGCTTAATTTCTACATTTTCATTTTCATCTTTGCCAAGTGGCACGCAATCATCAATTAAATTTGGCACAGAGCAGGCTAGGGTTTCAAGCGCATTTTCTAGCTTGCTTACTTGCTCGCTTTTAGTGGCAATTTTGCTTTTATTTTCGTTTAATTCATCTTTTAGCGCGTTTATATTTTCGCCATTTTTAGCCTTTATGCCTAGCTCTTTGCTTTTGGAATTTTGTATGCTTTGAAGCTCTTCAAGCTCTAATTTTGCGGATTTTGCGCTATTATAAGCATTTAAAAGCTCGCTTAATACATTATCGCCTACATTTTTGGCTTTTAATTTTTCGTTGAATTCATTAAAATTTGTTTCAATTAATTTTAAGTTTATCATTAAAATATCCCCATTAAATCTTTAATCTCTTTTAATTTATCGTTTGTGATTTTATTTGCCTTTGCTGCGCCATCATTTAAAATTTCGCGCACCATTTTTTCGTTGTTTATTAGCTCGTTGTATTTTTCTCTGGCTTGTTTAAAATAATCCAAAACTAGCTCATACAAATAAGCCTTAAAATGCCCAAAACCTTCATGCCCGCGCTCGTAACGCTCTTTTAATGCTTCTTGGCCAAACTCATCTAAAAACAATTTTGCCAGCGCGTAGATATTGCAATTTTGCCATTGCTTTGGCTCGTCAATTGCTGTGCTATTTGTAACGATAGAATTTATTTGCTTTTTTAGGGTTTTTTCATCAGCAAAAATATCAATGGTGTTTTTATAGCTTTTGCTCATTTTTGCGCCATCTGTGCCGGGGATTATGGCTATATCATCTGCTATTTTTGCTTTGGGCAGGGTTAAAATTTCACCAAATTTATTATTAAATTTTAATGCCAAATCGCGCGCGATTTCAACATGCTGGATTTGATCCTTGCCTACTGGGACGGCATTTGCGCTATAAAGCAAAATATCAGCTGCCATAAGCACTGGATAGCTAAAAAGCCCGTGATTTGCCTCTAAGCCTTTTGAAATTTTATCCTTATAAGCGTGCGCGCGCTCTAATAACCCCATAGGCGTAAATTGCGATAAAATCCAATAAAACTCCAAAACATCTCTTGCATCGCTTTGTAGCCAAAATGTAGAAATTTGCGGATCTATGCCAAGTGCTAAAAAGCCACAAGCTAGCTCAAAGGTTTGATTTTTAAGCATTTGCCCGGCATTTGCGCTAGTCATAGCGTGGTAATTAGCTATGAAAATAAACATTTCATTATCGCTTTCATTTTGGGCTTTAATCATCGGCAAAATGCTAGAAAAATAATTACCTAAATGAAGTTTTCCGCTTGGTTGAAGTCCTGTTAAAACTCTCACTTTTTATCCTTTAATATTTTTAAAATTTCTTTGGCTATTTTTGTAGGGCTTTTGTTTTGGCTTACTACGATAAAATCAGCCTTTTTCATATATTCTTTATCTCTTGCTTCGTGTAAGGCGCGCGCTTTTTTTAGATCTTGTAAAAGCGGTCTTTTTGCTAGCTTTTTTTTGCTATTTGGTGCTGAGTTTATGCGGTTTATGATTTCATCAAAACTGCTTCTTAAATAAATAATTTTGCCGATTTTTTTTAGCTTTTTTACTTTATAAAAGCCACCGCCTGTTGAGATTATGGCGCCTTTGACATTTTTGGCTAAAAAATTGGCTAGTTTTTGCTCGATTTGGCGAAATTTGCTCTCGCCATTTTTAGCAAAAATTTCTTTAATTTTTTGATTATACATACTTTGTATTAAATCATCACAATCAAGCCCAATGCGCCCTGTAAGCGCGCATAGCTCCCTTGCTACTGCTCCCTTGCCAACAGCCATAAAGCCAATTAAAACTATGTTTTTTTTCATTTTCTTACCTATTTTTAAATTTTAAAATTTCTTAGATTTGGTATAAATCAACCGCTTTCATCTTTGTTTTTGTTTTTTGGAATTAGCACAAGTGGCGTGCCTGTGAGATTAAAATTTTGTCTTATTTGGTTTTGTAAATAGCGCATATAGCTAAAATGTAAAGCGCGCGGTTTGTTCGTAATAAGCGCGATGCGTGGCGGAGCAAAGCTAAATTGAACGCCATAATAAATTTTTACCACCCTGCCGTGTTCTCTTGCTGGTGGATGTTTGATTTGGGCTTTGGTTAAAATTTCATTTAGTTTTGCGGTTTGGAGCTTTTGGGTGTAGTTTTCATAAACGCTTAAAATTAAATCATAAATTTTATGCACTCTCTTGCCACCAAGTGCTGAAATACTAATAATAGGCGCATAAGATAAAAACTTAAATCTATCTTTTATTTCAAGGCAAATTTTATCAAAAGCCTTTTCATCTGCGCTGATTTTATCCCATTTATTTAGCACGATTATCACGCCTAGCTCGTGCTTGCTAGCAAGTCCTGCTATGCGTTCATCAAGCTCATTTATGCCCTCGCTCGCATCTAGGATTAAAAGCGCAATATCTGCGTTTTCTAGGATTTTTTGCGTGCGAAGTAGGGCGTATTTTTCTATGCCATCGATCTTGCCACGGCGTCTTATGCCGGCTGTATCGATAAACTCAAAGGTTTTGATTTTATTTTGCTTACAAGGCAGGCTGATTTTTTCATTTACTGGATCTATTGTGGTGCCATCAATCTGGCTTACTACGCTTCTTTGCTTTTTAACAAGAGCATTTAAAAGGCTTGATTTACCGACATTTACGCGCCCTACAATGCCTACTTTTATATCTTTATTTTCGTAATCTTCATTTGGGCTTATTTCATCGCGTAAAATTTCGCTAAGCTCGGCTATATCATCGTTTAATTGATTTTGGTTTAAATACTGCCCATTTTCATCTAAGCTTTGTAAATATTCATCAAAATCTTGCTCTATTTTTTCATTTTGATTTGGCTCTAAATGCTGATAAATCCACGCTCTAAGCTCATCTGTGCCACAATTGTGTGAAACTGAGAGCCAAAAAAGCTTTTTAGCTCCAAAGCTTAAAAACTCATTTGCCCTAAGCTCGTCTTTTTTGCTATCTACTTTATTTATGGCTAGGCAAATAGGCTTTTTTAGCTTGGAGAGTTCATAAAAAATTTTTTTATCCACTTCATCTGGGTAAAGCTTGCCATCTACCATAAAGATGATTATATCGGCATTTTGGGCGGCTTCTAGGGAGTTTTTACGCACCGCGCGCCATAGTTCGTTGCTTTCATCTAGCCCGCCACTATCACTTATAATACAATCTCTATCATCAATGCTAATTTTAGCGCGGTTTGTATCGCGCGTGGTGCCAGCTATATCGCTAGTAATTGCTACCCTGCGCCCTGCTAAGCGGTTAAAAAGCGAGCTTTTACCGACATTTGGGCGACCTATTAAAATAATTGTTTTCATGAAATTTGACGCTTAAATTAAAATAAAATCCGTGATTATAGCAAATTAAATTTAAAATTTTAAAATTATTTTGAGCTAAAATCCAAGGCCAAGGGATTTTGAAATTTTAAATAGTGCTTAAAGATTTTTTGTTATAATCCCGGCTTTAATTTCATTTAGGTTTTAGCGTGTTAGATATTATTATTACAGCTTTTGGCGTGATTTTTATTTTTATTTTAGTGCTTGGATTTAATAAGCAAATGATGGATAAGCGCGCAAAAACCGATAAAGGCGCAAAATGAATGTGTTAATTGAGTTTGGCTTAGAAGAGCTACCGGCTTGGCCTTTTTTAAAAGAGCTTGATAATATCTTGCCAAAATGGCAAAAAGCATTAAATGAGCGTGGTTTAAGCGGTGAGTTTAGTTTAAATTACACCCCACGGCGCATAGTTTTAAGCGGAGCTTTACCACAAAATGCAGATGATAAAATAAGCGAGCATATAGGCGCGCCAAAGTCCGTGGCTATCGATACTAACGGCAATTTTACAAAGGCTGCTTTGGCTTTTGGGCAAAAATGTGGCTTAAAGCCAGAGCAATTAAAATTTGAGCTAATCAAAGGCAAAGAAGTGCTTTATCATAAAAGCATACAAAAAGGCTGTGCTACAAAAGAAATTTTAGCTCAAATAATATTTGATTTTATAACTAGCTTAAATTTTGGGCGCGCGATGCGCTGGGGCGATGGAAAGAGCGAGTTTATCCGCCCTTTGCGCTCATTTTTTTGCTTGCTTGATGATGAGCTTTTAGAGTGTGAAATTTTTGGCGTAAAATCCAAAAAAGCAAGTTTTGTCCATAGGGATTTTAGCTATGAATTACAAAGCTTTGATGATAGTGCGGGCTATTATGAATTATTAGCTAAAAATGGCGTGATTTTAAGCGCAACTGAGCGCAAAAGGCGCATTTTAGATGGCATTGCTAGCATAGAAAAAAATAGCGGGCTAAAAGTAGAACTTGATGATGAATTATTGCGCGAAGTGGTGGCTATTACTGAATACCCTAGCGCGCTTTTGGGTAGTTTTGATGAAGAGTTTTTACAAGTGCCAGCACCAGTTATCATAACCTCAATGAAAGAAAATCAACGCTATTTCGCGCTTAAAAAGCCAAACGGCGAGCTTGCAAATAATTTTATAGTAGTTTGTAATTCTACCTCAAATGAGCGCGAGCTAATAATAGCTGGTAATGAGCGGGTCTTGCGCGCAAGGCTAAGTGATGCGCAGTTTTTTTGGCATAGTGATTTAAAGGCTGAGTTTAGCGCAGATAATCTAAAAAACATTACCTTTTTAGCAGGGCTTGGCTCTATGTATGATAAGAGCGTGCGCGAATGTAAAATAGCCCAAATTTTAGGCGATATTTATGCGGATTTGTTGCTTAGCGAGTGTGGGGCGGATTTTAAAAGCGAGCTAGAAAAGGCCGCAATGCTAGCCAAGGCGGATTTAAGCACGGCTATGGTTTATGAATTTACAAATCTACAAGGCATTATGGGTGGATTTTATGCTAAGGCTAAGGATCAAAGCGAGCGTGTAAGTAGCGCAATTAGCCAGCAGTATTTACCAAACAGCGAAGATAGCGCGCTTCCAAGCTCACTTTTTAGCTCCATAATCGCACTTAGCACTAAGCTTGATAGCTTGATGGCGCTTTTTAGCATTAATAAAATTCCAAGTGGCACAAAAGATCCTTACGCCTTGCGCCGTGCTAGCCTTGGGGTTTTAAAAATCGTGCTAAATCTTAATATAAACTTTGATTTAGACAAGGTGCTAGCAGCGATAAAACCGCTTTATAAAGATTTTGATATTAAAATTTTAAAAGATTTTATTTTAGAAAGGCTTTATGCGCTAAAAGATACGAACCCGTCTATAATCAAAGCCGCTCTAAACTCAAAAACTTGCGATCTCAAAAGCCTAAATGCTAGCATTGACGCCCTAGAAAATCTAAGCAAAAGCCAGGATTTTGAAAAGAATTTTGACACCTTTAAACGCCTAGCAAATATCCTAAAAGGCGAAATAATTTCTCAAAAAGTAGATGAGAGTTTATTAAAAGAGCCTTGCGAAAAGGCTTTATTTAGCGCATTTGTGGCTTTAAAACTCGATAAAAGCGAGCCAAAAGAGTATTTTAGTAAGCTTTTTGGCCTAAAAAACAGCATTGATGACTTTTTTGAAAATGTAATGATAAATGATGAAAATGAAAAAATCCGCCAAAATCGCAAGGCCTTAATCAGCGCGGTTTATGGCGCGTTTTTAGAGCTTGGCGATATTAAAGAAATAAGCATAGCTTGATTAAAATTTATAAATTAGGCTTGATTTAGGCCTTTTTGTTTAATGCTTTTGGCGGGCTTTTTGGCG
>SPMW01000044.1 GCA_009827235.1 Candidatus Campylobacter infans
CCAGAGATGATGCAGAAATGGCCAAAGCAGCAACGAATCTTACCACTGCTGTTGGTGATATAGCAGCTTATTACACAGCGCAAGGCGATTTCAAAAAGCAAGGCACAGGAAACACTAGAACAGCAGCTACACTAAGCGACATGACAAATGCGCTTGATGAAGTAAACCAATTAACAGGTTACATAAAAGTTAAAAATGTAAAATGTTTAAAAGTAACGGCTGCAGCAGGTACTGCAACAGCTAGTGCTAATATTCAAATCGCGAAAGAAACTACTAATACTGACAACGCGTGCACCAATCTAACTAAGCTATCTGGTATTAAGAATATGTGCGGAACTCAAGGCGCTAACAATGCGCAAACAGCTAAGTTACCTTGCACAATTTATGTAGGTAGCTCAAATGTTAATTTCTAATATAAAATTTGGTAAATTAAACTAAATTTTCACCCCGCTAAATTTTAAAATTTAGCGGGGTTTTTTATTTTTATTCTTTAAATTTTAAATCTCTTTATCTTTCAAAATCTACACAAATTTTAAAATTCAAAAAAAGCAAAACCCGCACAGAATTTAAAATAAAAAAAAAAAACTAACACAAAAAAACCGCGTGCCGTGTAGGTGCGCAAAAAAGTGGTGCGCGGGGCATAAAAACGCGTGGCTGAGAGTATGGCACAAGTGGGCAAAAAAAGTGCGTAGCAGACGGGCGGATTTAGCGTGTGGCGTGCTTGGGTGGCTTGGCTTGTGGGTGTGGTGAATTGAACGTGGACGCGCAAAAAGCGTGGCAGGTTTAGCGCATGGCGGGCGGGCGGACGCAAAAAAAGCAAATAAAATATTAAATCAAGTGCGTAAAAAACGCAAATTTAAAATTTAAAATAAACACAAAATTTTAAAATAAAAAATATTGATTTTAAAAGAAAATTTTAAAAAACCCATACAGAATTTAAACTAAAAAAGCAAATTTTAAAAAATAAAACCGCGCATAAAAAAACTACAAAAAAATAATGAAAATTTTAAAAAACCCGCACAGAATTTAAAATAAAAAAATAAAAAAGAAATTAAAATTTTAAAATCAAGCAAAGAATTTTTGCTAAAAATTTGCCAAAAACCAAGTAATGCCAAAAAGTGCGCCTGCGCCTTTTGGCTTGCTTTCATCAAGCAAAAACTCATTTATTTTAGCACGCTCAATAAAGCAAAGCTCGATTTTTTCATCATCTATGCCACCACCTGTGCCACGCTTCATACTTTCATCTATAAGGGCGTAAAATATACTTTGGCGATTTGCGCTAAATCCAAGCCCAGTAAAACTGCTAGTGATGTAGCGCACATCATTTGTGGCATAGCCGGTTTCTTCAAAAATTTCTTCAATCATCGTGCGCTTTTCATCTAGCCCTTTATCACAAAGCCCAGCACAAAACTCATAGCTAATGCCAAGCTCATCGCTATTTATGCCGTTTTGCTTTTGATAATACCAAAGGCTCGGGCGAAACTGCTTGACAAACAAAAACGCATTGCGCTGCGTGTGATATAATAAGCACGAAACACTATCGTGCGCTTTAATGCAATCCCATTTACGCTTAATGCCATCTTGAACAAAATGTATGCTAAAAGGGCGAATATATTTGCTTTCTCCAAGTTCTTTAATCTCAATATCTTTTATAATAGTATCCATGTAGCAAGTCCTAAAAAGCTAAAAAATCCAACCACATCAGTAACGGTAGTAAGTAGCACCGAGCTGCCAACTGCTGGATCGATATTCAAACGCTTTAAGCCCATCGGTATAAGCGCACCAAAAAGCCCAGCTAGGCTTAAATTTATCATCATCGACATAGCAATCACCAAGCCTAAATTATTAATATTAAACCAAAAATGCGCTATTACGCCCATTAGCGTGGCAAATATCGCTCCATTAACAGCAGCTATGCTTAATTCTTTTAGCAAAGTAGCCTTGGCGTGGGCAAAATTTATCTCACCTATTGCTAGACGGCGCACGGTTACGGTTAGGGCTTGCGTGCCGGTATTGCCACCCATTGAAGCAACTATGGGCATTAAAACAGCTAAGGCTACGATTTTATTTATACTTTCATCAAAATACGAAATCACCACTGAGCTAATAATTGCTGTGATTAAATTCACACAAAGCCACAGCGCGCGCGCCTTGCCTGCTTTAAATAGTGTTTCTTCATCTTCTGCTTCATCATCAACGCCAGCTAGGTGGTAGATTTGCTCGGTGGCACTGTCTTCTAAAAAATCATGTATATCATAAGTAGTAATGCGCCCAAGCAAAACGCCTGCTTTATTTACCACAGGCACAGAGCTAAGATCATAATCTTTTACTATTTGTGCTACGCGCATTATATCATCGCTATCTTGGACAAAATGTGGCTCATACTCGGTGCCGTGCTTTTTCATAATCTCAGAAATTTGCTCATCTGGATCAAAAAGCAACAAATCATCAAGCGGCACACAATAACGCAAAATTCCATGCTCATCAAGCACAAAAAGCTGAAACACACGCACTAATTCGCCACTATTTTTAAGCATACGAAATTTTTGTATAACATCGCCTAGTGTTTGGTTTAGCTCGCACGAAAAAACCTCTATTTGCATATAGGCGCCGGCTTCGTTTTCATCGTAATTTATAAGGCGTGAAATTTCTTTTTTGCTATCTGTTTCTAGGCTATCAAAAATCTGCTTTGCCCTATTTTCATCGATATCGCCTATATTTTGGATAAGGTCGGTGGCATCATCGCTTTCTAGCTCTTCTATGGCATCTGCTACTTTTTCATCAGGCAGGGCAATCACATCTTTTAGCATATGATTTGGCATCTGCACAGCAGCTTCGCCCAAGCTCTCGCTATCTAATTCATTTAAAATCGCCTTATAAATCTCTTCATCTTCTTTTTTAAGAAATTTTAAATGCTCTGTAAGCTCGGCTGAGTTTAGCTCTATATCGCCTTGAATGTGGCTATTTACTAAATCTTTAATATCTTGTAATTTTTGGTTTAGCATCGCTACTCTTTACATTAGTGGTATGTAGTTTTCGTATTCTTCTTCTCTTGGCGCATTTTCGTATTCAGGTTTTAGCGCAAGATCAAAAATACCCAAAAAGCCTTCTTTTAGCTCGTTAAATCTTTCTTTATCTTTACCAACAAGTGCGCTTTTTACAACCCTTACGATTTTTTCAGGATTTATGGCTTTATTATCGCGGTAAAGGCCAAAATGCAAATGCGGGCCAGTGCTCATACCGGTATTGCCCACATAGCCTATCAATTCGCCTTGTTTTACTTTTTTGCCACGCACTATTTTTTTAGCAAAGCCGTTTAAATGCGCATATAGCGTGCTATACTCGCTGGCGTGCTTTATGATGATTGTTTTGCCGTAGCCACCTTTTGTGCTAGCAAAGCTTACTACTCCATCGCCTGCTGCATACACCTTGCTCCCACGCGGAGCCGCATAATCCATACCCAAATGCGCACGGTAACGCTTTAAAATAGGATGAAATCTTTTGGGATTAAAGCGCGAACTAATCCTTGCGTTTTTAACAGGTTTTGTTAAAAAAAATCTCTCTAATTCGCGCCCTTTTTCATCAAAATAGCTATTTTCAAATCTATAAGCAAATTTTATTTGTTTGTTATTTTCTACCATCGCAGCCTTTATCTCAGGCGTGCCAAAAATCTTACCCATTCGGCGTTTTTGAGAATAAATTATTACCAATCTATCGCCTTTTTGCGTGCTTTTAAAATTTATAGTTTCGCGAAAGGCTCTAACGAAAGCTTGGGCTAGTGCCATTGAGCCAGCCTCAGCAATAATCGACATATAAGGCGAACGAGTTAAACTAACGCTTAAAACGCGCTCTTCTACTTCGTATTCAATCGGCAAAAACTCCATTTCATAGGTATGGTTTTTATTTTTGTAAATATGGATTTGTAATTCTTCATTTATTGGGATTAGGGCTTGTGCTAGGCTTTCATCTTTATCCCAAAGCACCCAGTATTGCGTATTTGCTGAAATTTCATCGGCTAATTCTTTATCTTCATATGCTAAATTATAATAAATCCTAGGCGGGATTTTATTAACTTCAAAAAATTTTAAAAGTGTGTAGCCATTTTGCCAAGTAAGCTTTTCTATATTTGGTTTTAGCGCATTTGCCTTAGTAAATACACAAAATAAAACAATAAAAAAAGTAAAAATTCTAAACATCTAAGCCCTTATTTTTAAAAAAATCAGCAATTATAACTGCTTTTGGCGATTTTGGCAAATCAAGCATAAACCATCCAAAAACTAAGTATAAACTCCCCAAAAGCAAAACAAATAATAATGGCTATAAAAAGCGCTGGTATAAATGGCGCTTCTTGGCTTGTTTTGCGCATAAATAAATGTAAAATTAGCTGTAAAATTCCAGCCAAAAGCAAGCAAGCAAGCCCTAATTTCACCCCAAAAAATGCGCCAATAATCGCTATTATGATAGTATCAGCATCGCCCATAGCCTCGATAAGCTCGCCACTTTTATTGCGATTTATCCACGCACTTACCACGCTTTTTACCATCGTTATACCACCAGCAAAAATCAAAGACAGCACAAAGGGCGAATTAAAGGCAAAAAACTGCTCTAAATTTTGTGGCACGCTAGCAATAATGGCGCAAAAATACGCGCTAATTAGCGGGATTTCAGGCACAGCGTGGTATTTAAAATCAATCAAACTAAGCGTTAAAAGCAAGCAAAAACTAAGTCCTAAAAATAGCGGTTTGTATAACGCCGTGAGATTAAAATTTTCTAAATCCACAGCACTAAAATACAAAGCAACAACAAAAAGCAAAGCCCCGCCAAGCTCAACCAAAAAATAACGCAAACTAATTTTATCTTTACAAAACGCGCATTTACCGCCTAAAAATAAATACGAAAATAGCGGAATATTATGATAAAAGCGCAAGCTATGCTCGCATTTTGGGCAGTGGCTAGGCGGAAAACTCACACTAAGGCCTTGTGGCATTCTATGAATTATCACATTACAAAAAGACGCAAAACACGCCCCAAAAACAAAAAACAAGATATAAAACAAAAGCATCATAATCCTTTAAAATTTATAAATCACAATCTTTGAAAAAGCAAATTTTAAAATTTCACACTTTTTTAAGGCAAATTTTAAACTTAAATTTTAAAATTTCACGCCTTTTTAATTCAAAATTTAAGTTTAAATTTTAAAAATTTAATGTCTTTTTAGAGCAAATTTTAAACTTAAATTTTAAAATTTAAGAGCTTTAACACAAATTTTCATTACACAGCTAGCAAATTTTAATTTACAAGCCACCAAAACGCCTATTGCGCGTTTTGTATTCATTTATGATTTTCTCTAATTCGATCACGCTAAAATCAGGCCACAAAGTGCTAGTAAATGCCAGCTCAGCGTAGCTTGCTTGCCATAGCAAAAAATTACTAATACGCTGTTCTCCACCTGTTCTAATCAGCAAATCCACATCGCCAAACCCGCTAGTATCAAGCGCGCCATTTATAGAATTTTCGCTAATTTTTATGCCACTATCGCACAGCTTTTTACACGCTCGCACGATCTCATCGCGCCCGCCATAATTTAGCCCAAGCACTAAATTTAGCCCATTAAAATCCGCACTTAGCTCTTTTAAGGCATTAATTTCATCTTGTAAATCTGCTCTAAGCACGCTTATATCGCCGATTGTGTGAAATTTTATATTGTTTTTACATATCATATCGCGTTTTTGGCGCAAGAATTTTTTAAGCAAATCCATTAAAAAATCTATCTCAGCTTGCGGTCTTGTCCAGTTTTCTGTGCTAAAAGCATAAAGGCTAAGCGTTTTAATGCCTGATTTTGCGCAATAAATCGCCACATTTTCTACTACTTTTGCTCCATTTTCATGCCCTTTTATGCGTAAAAATCCGCGCTTTTTAGCCCAGCGTCCATTACCATCCATAATCATTGCTAGATGATTTAACGCATTCATAATCTAGCCTTTTAGGTTAAAAATACCAGAGTTTTGGCTATAAAATGGCATTATTT
Source organism: Candidatus Campylobacter infans (assembly GCA_009827235.1). Classification (GTDB taxonomy): domain Bacteria; phylum Campylobacterota; class Campylobacteria; order Campylobacterales; family Campylobacteraceae; genus Campylobacter; species Campylobacter infans. The sequence continues at coordinate 6,029 of SPMW01000044.1, forward strand.
GAGTTTGAAAAACTTCACATTTTAGCTCTTTTACTAACAAGGCCGAAAAGCTATCATAAGGCGTGGCAACACCGATAAATGCGCCATCTCTAATGCGCACGATAAGCGGAGCAAATTTCCCAAAAAGCAAATACAACTCCAAAGCATTGCTAAATGCGCGCATTTGAACTAAACAATAAAAGCCATCATAAGCAAAAGGCAGGCTAATTACGCCATTTTTAAGGGCCAAAAGCATATCACATAAAATTTCAAAATCACTTACACTTTTACAAGCTAAAAGCCTATTTTTAATCTCATCAAACAGCCAGCTAAAATCGGCATTTTGTGGGTTTTGCATATTTTTAGAGTTTTGGGTATTAAAATTTGCTTGCTTTTGCTCATAACTTATACTAGCAAAAACGCGCTCAACCAAGCTTAAAGCATCATTTAACCCTACTCCATCTGGGCGTTTAAAAAGCGAGTTTATATTTATTATGCCACCACTTTGCGTGCGGATATTTGCGTAGTATTTTGCTCCAACTTCTAGGGATTTTTGAGATTTTGTGCTAACTATGCGCGTGCCAAAACGCAGATTATAACGCCACCAGCTCGTTTTTTCAAGCACTTCAATTAGCACCGGCAAGCTTGCGTTTATCATTGTTACTTGTTTCATAATCTTTTGCTAAGCTCTACAATTTGAGTGGCTATTTGCATTTTGTGATTTAAGGCTAGATGTGTGCTAGCGTTTTTGCTAATAAACTCTATTTCATTTTGCTCGCTACCAAAATAATTTTTTTCATCTAAAATATTTAAGCAAACCGCGTCCAAGCCTTTATTATCTAGCATTTGTTTAGCATTTTTTAGGGCGATTTTTTCGTCCATTTCCATTTTGAAGCCAATTTTTTTACATTTAAGCTTGATAGAGCTTAAAATATCAATGTTTTGGGTTAATTCTAAAAGCAAATTTTGCCCCGTTTTTTTAATCTTGCCGCTTTTTGCGTTTAAAGGCACAAAATCGCTTACTGCTGCTGCCATAATGAGCAAATCATCGCTTTTTAATTTAAATGAATTTATGCGCTCTAAAAGCTGCGCTGAGCTTGTAAAATGCAAGCTTTCAAAGGGTAGATTTTCATAAGAGTTTGAACTAATCAAACTAACATTTGCCCCAGCAAAAAAATAAGCATAAGCAAGATAAAAGGCCATTTTGCCACTTGAAAAATTCGTAATAGCGCGCACATCATCGATTTTTTCGATAGTTGCGCCACCTGTAATAAGCACTGATTTTTTCTCCCAAAAGCTATCTTTTTTTAGCTCTTTAATGGCGTGCTTGATTATAAGCTGCAAATCTAGCAAAGCACCCTTGCCAAAATCACCACAAGCTAGGCATTTTTCCATAGTATCAAGCACGCAAAAACCGCGATCTTTTAGCGTTTGGAGAGAGTTTTGCGTGGCGGGATTTTCTAGCATTTTTACATTCATTGCTGGGGCTAGGATTTTGGGCGCATTGCTTGCTAAAATCGCATCTAGCATAGGATTATCAGCGATGCCAGAAGCGATTTTGCTTATGGTGTTTGCGGTGGCTGGGGCGATGATTATAAGGTCGCTTTTAGCATATTGTATGTGGCTAATGCCATTGGCCCAGCTTTCATTTTTAAAGCAAAGCACCTTATGCCCGCTTAAAGCCTCAAAGCCAAGATCACTAGTAAATTTAAGAGCATTTTCGCTAAGTGCTACTCTAACATCAGCACCAGCTTTTTTAAGCAAACTTAAAATTTCATAAGCTTTATAAAACGCCACGCTAGCGCTCACGCATAAAAGCACACTTTTATTTTTTAAAAAATCATTAAACATTGTTATCTTTCAATTTACTAGCAAGAATGCTATAAAACAAAAGTATAAAGCCAAAATTTTAATCTTAAAAAGCATAAATTAAAATTTCGGCCTTTAATATTGAAATTTTAACTATTTAACCAAGCAAAATAAGGCTTTAAATTTTAAATCAAGCAAATTTTAATATTAAAATTTTACTTTTTTGAACCAAAAAGCTTGTAAAAGCCGTTTTCTTTATTTTCTTGTTTTGAGCGAGCGATTACTAAATCGCCCTTTTTGCTGTTTTGAGTAACCACAGAACCAGCAGCAATGGCCGTATCATCAGCAATACACACAGGCGCTACAAAGGCAGTGTTTGAGCCGACAAATACATTTTTGCCTATTTTTGTTTGATGTTTTTTTACTCCATCGTAATTACAAGTAACCGTGCCACAGCCGATATTTGAGCCAACTCCAATCTCGCAATCGCCAAGATAGCTTAAATGCCCTGCTTTTACTCCATTTAAATTAGCATTTTTAAGCTCTACGAAATTGCCAATTTGTGTGTGTTTTATAATGCTGTGCGGGCGCAAATGCGCCATAGGGCCAATTTGGCTATTTTCTACTACGCTATTTTCTACGATAGAGCCTGCTTTAATGTGCGCATTTTTTATCTTGCTTTGGACAATCACAGCCCCGCTTTCAATCACGCTATTTTCTATCTCGCATTCGCCTTTTATTACGACATTTGGCCATAATTCGCACTCGCCCTCTAAGCTTACGCGCACATCTATATAAATATTATCTGGCAAATGCATTATTACGCCATTTCTTAAATGCGTTTCTTTGATTCTTTGGCTCATTATAGACTCAGCCTGAGCCAAGGCAAACTTATCATTTACGCCCAAAAAATCACTATCATTAACTAGCACATGCCCCACCCTGAGATTTAGGCCAAAGGCTAGGGATATACAATCTGTTAGATAGTATTCGTTGCTGGAATTTTTATTTGAAATTTTAGGTAAAAGCTCTTTTAAAACGGCGGTTTTAAAGCTATAAACACCGCTATTGCATAATTTAATGCTTTTTTGCATTTCATCTGCATCTTTTTGCTCAACTATATCTATAACGCTTGAATCAGGCCCTAAAACTACGCGCCCATAGCCATTTGGGTTATTTGTCTTAAATACCGCGATATTCACATCTGCGCCAGTATCTGCTATGATGTGTAAATGCCTAGCTTTAATCAAAGGTATATCAGCACAAAGTATTACCACGCGGTCATTTTTAACGCTATTTATAGCAGCCATCACAGCTCCACCAGTGCCTGGATGGCTTTGTATATTTTGACGAGCTAAATGCACC
>SPMW01000045.1 GCA_009827235.1 Candidatus Campylobacter infans
CTAGGACGGATATTTGATGGGCTTGCTTGCTTGCTTTGTGGGCTAGATGAGATTAGTTTTGATGGGCAAGGGGCGATGAGTTTAGAAGCTCTTTATGATGAAAGCTTAAATATCTGCTATGAGTTTAGCCTAAATGATGAAATAATAAACTTTAAAGGCATTTTTGAAAAAGCTATAAAAGATGAGCCAAAAGTAGTAGCAACTGGATTTATTAACGCAGTAGCAAAGCTAATATTTGATATTTCACAAAATGAATATGTAAAAGATAATGAAATAGGCGTGGTTTTAGGCGGTGGAGTTTTTGCAAATTATGCGCTTTTAAAACGCACGCTTAATTTATTAAATAATGCTGGCATTAGGTATTATTTACCGTGTCAAAACCCAGCAGGCGATGAAGGCTTGGCGCTTGGTCAGCTTTATTATGCGCTAAATATTTAAAACTTTATTATTTTAAAATTCTTGGCAAGGTAATGCCCTCTTGGGATTGGTATTTGCCTTTTTTATCGTTGTAGCTTACCTCACAAGGCTCATCACCTTGAAAAAATAACACCTGAGCGATGCCCTCATTTGCGTAAATTTTAGCTGGCAATGGCGTGGTATTTGAAATTTCAATAGTAATATGCCCGCAAAATCCTGGCTCAAAAGGCGTTACATTTACGATTATACCGCATCTTGCGTAGGTGCTTTTGCCTAGGCAAATAGCTAGCACATCGCGTGGCATTTTAAAATATTCTACCGTTCTAGCCAGCGCAAAACTATTTGGTGGAACTATACAAAAGGGCTGTTTTTTATCGCAAATAAAATCTACTACATTTTTTTCATCAAAACTTTTAGGATCTACTACCGTGCCACCGATATTTGTGAAAATTTTAAATTCATTTGCCACTCTTATATCATAGCCGTAGCTGCTTAATCCATAGCTTACTACGCCCTTGCCTATATTATCATTACAAAATGGCTTAATCATCGCATTTTTAAGGCTTTGCTCTTTTATCCATTTATCGCTTTTTAATCCCATTTTGACCCTTTTTTTAAAAAGCGATTGTAGCCAAAATACTCAAAATTTACTACAAAAAGACTAAATTGTGCTAGAATTAGCCATTTTAATTTATAAGGAGACCTTCTATGACACACGATGAAATCAAAGATTTAATGAACTTTTTTGATGAAAAAAAGAGTATAAATAAAATAAAAATTAAAAATAAAGATTTTGAAATAGAAATAAAAAAAGCCGGAGCCGATGAGCCAGCTGTGGATATGATACCAGCTAGTGCGTGTCCTACTTTACCTTCTGTTAATGTAAATTTAGTAAATGAACAAAACACAGCCAGAAAAGGCAATGATACAATAAACTCACCTATGGTCGGCACATTTTATAAAGCTCCAAGCCCTGGTGCTAGCCCATTTGCTAGCGTAGGCCAAAGCATTAGAAAAGGCGAATGCGTAGGCATTATCGAGGCTATGAAGATAATGAATGAAATAGAAGCAGAGTTTGATTGTCGCATCGTAAAAATGCTAGTTGAAGATGGTCAGCCAGTAGAATATGGCATGGCATTATACGAAGTGGAAAAATTATAATGAAAGAAATTAAAAGAATACTAATAGCAAACCGCGGAGAAATAGCCTTGCGTGCTTTGCGCACTATACAAGAAATGGGTAAAGAAGCGATTGTGGTTCATTCTACTGCTGATGCTGATGCTTTGTATGTGCGCTATGCTGATGCTAGTATTTGTATAGGCGAGGCTAGAAGTAGTGATAGTTACTTAAATATCCCAGCCATCATTACAGCTTGTGAGGTTTCGCAAGCTGATGCGATTTTTCCAGGCTATGGCTTTTTAAGTGAAAATCAAAATTTTGTAGAAATTTGTGCTAAACACGATATAAAATTTATTGGCCCAAGCGTTCAAGCAATGGCTTTAATGAGCGATAAAAGCAAGGCAAAGCAAATGATGATGAGAGCTGGGATTCCAGTTGTCCCAGGTAGCGATGGAGAAGTGCCAGATGCGGATTTTGCTAAAAATTTAGCCGAAAAAATCGGCTATCCTGTGATAATCAAAGCCGCAGCAGGTGGTGGCGGGCGCGGTATGCGTATGGTTGAGAGTCAAAAGGATATTGAAAAGCTTTTTTGGTCAGCACAAAGCGAGGCTATGAGTGCTTTTGGCGATGGCACGATGTATATGGAAAAATACATAATAAACCCGCGCCACATAGAAGTGCAAATTTTAGGCGATGAATATGGCAATGTCGTTCATATCGGTGAGAGAGATTGCTCTATGCAACGCCGCCATCAAAAGCTAATCGAAGAAAGCCCTGCTATTATTTTAGACGAGCAAACAAGAGAAGAATTGCTAAATACCGCCGTTCGCGCAGCCAAGGCCATAGGTTATACAGGTGCTGGGACTTTTGAGTTTTTATATGATAGCAAGGATAAGAAATTTTATTTTATAGAGATGAATACGCGCTTACAAGTAGAACACACAATAAGCGAAATGCGCTCAAGACTTGATTTAGTAGAATGGATGATACGCATAGCCCAAGGCGAAAAACTAATGGATCAAAGCCAAATTACTTTTAGCGGACACGCCATAGAATGCCGCATAACAGCCGAAGACCCAAAAAGCTTTGCTCCAAATCCTGGCAAAATCACAAAATATGTAGCACCTGGCGGGCTTAATGTGCGTATGGATAGCCATGTTTATGAAGGTTATAGCGTTCCGCCATTTTATGATAGTATGATAGGCAAGCTAATCGTGCACGCAAGCGATCGCCAAAAGGCCATAACAAAAATGAAAGTGGCTCTAAGCGAATTAATCGTAAATGGTATAAAAACCACAAAAGATTTTCACTTAAATATGATGAAAAACCCTGATTTTATCAGTAATAGTTTTGATACAAACTACCTAAGCAAGCATTGAATTAGCCACTGAAAAGAGCCGATTATGCTATTAGCACAGCCTTTATTTTACTTTAAGCATTTACTTAAAATTTGGCCTAATTCATATCTTGCCGAAGATGGCGAGCAAATCATCATCGGCATTGATTGTGCTTATTTGAGTGGCGATGATTTAAATGAGCTTAAAGCTAAATTAAATGAAAGCGCAAAGGAATTTAATCAAAGCGATGATTTAAAATTTGCGTGGTTTGCTGGGCTTTTTGGTTTGCTTAGTTATGAAGCTGTTTATAAGTTTGAAAAACTTGGCGATAAAAAACCAGCACTTTATAAAATGCCTGTGTATTGCTACGCAAAGGCTAGCGCGTATTTGTATTATGATAAACATAGCAAAATTTATGAATGCTTAGGCGATCAAAAATATTTTAAAGATCTTCAAAACTTACAAAATCTAAAAATAAATGAGCAAGATAGTATATTTTGTGAAATTTTAAGTGATTTAGACGCTCAAAAACAGCATTTTAAAAGCATAATTGAAGAAGCCAAAGAATATATCAAAAGCGGTGATATTTTTCAAGTCGTGCTAAGCAAGACCTTGCATTTGTATTCAAACCTTGATCCGCTAGTATTTTATGAATGCTTAAAAAATCAAAATCCTAGTCATTATATGTATTATTATCCTACGCCTTTTGGCGTTGTTGCTGGTTCTAGCCCTGAGCTAGTGATGAAAATAAAAGGTGATGAAATTTTCGTATCGCCCATTGCTGGCACAAGAGCGCGCGGAATAGATGCTAATGATGATGAACGCCTAGCACAAGATCTTTTAAACGATGAAAAAGAGCTAGCCGAGCATAAAATGCTAGTGGATTTGGCGCGTAATGATGTGGGTAAATTTGCTGTAGCTGGGAGCGTGAGGGTTAAGGATTTAATGCATATAGAGCGTTTTGAGAGCGTGATGCACATAGTTAGCGATGTTTATGCCAAAAAAGATAAAAAATTTGACAATTTTGATGTGCTTAGCGTGGTTTTTCCAGCTGGCACGCTTAGTGGTAGCCCAAAAATCCGCGCTATGCAAATCATAAACGAGCTAGAAACGCATGCTCGCGGCATTTATGGCGGGGGCATTGGATTTTGGCATTTTAATGGCGATATGCAAATGGCGATTTTAATCCGCTCGGCCATGTTTAAAGCGCGCGAAAATGCTTATGATGTTTATATTGGTGCTGGCGCTGGGATAGTTTATGATAGCGATGCAAACGCCGAATACATTGAAATTTGTAATAAAAGAAAATCTTGCCAAAAGATTTTTACTCAATTTGTTAAAAATAAATAATTTATTTACGCGCTTATAAATGCTAATTGTGGCGCAAATTTTAAAATTTTAAAGAATAAAAATGAAAAAAATCCTTTTGATTTTTTTGGTAATTTTTGGCGCAATTTTTTTGTATTCTAAAAAAGACAGGCAAAGCACTTGTGATTTAAAAGGCCAAAATATTTTAATTTTAGGCGATAGCATAGCAAATAACTATGGGCTTGATACAAAGGATAATTTTGGCTATAAAATAGCTACTGCCTTAAATAAAAAAGCAATAATTAAGGGCGTAAATGGGCTAACAAGCACTGGGCTTTTAGCGCGCTTAGATGATGATTTTAGCGGTATTAGCGATATTGGCGCGGTGTTAATTTCAATAGGCGGTAATGACATCTTGCGCCAAGTAAATGCTAGCACAAGCAAGCAAAACATTGAAAAAATCGCAAATTTTGCTAGAACAAAAAGCTCTTGTGTTGTTTTTTTGGGCGTGCCAGATAGTGCTATTAGCGCTTTTAGCGGGGCGGTGGCTAGCTTTTACAAAGATCTAGCGAACTTACAAAATGTGCTAATTGATGATAAATCAATGCCGCAAATTTTAAAAGATAGAGCTTTGCTGCTTGATCGCATTCATCCAAACGAGCAAGGCCACGAGCTAATCGCTAAAAATATACTCTCTTTATTTAATTGATGTATTTGGCGCAAAAAAAGCCATAAAAATAAGTTTTGTGCTATAATTTTTTTGTGCTTATGATGAAATTTTAAATAAAACTATTTGATTTTATTTTTTAAACGGGTTGAAATTTTAAAATTTTGCTGGTTAAAATTTGCTAGTTAGCTAAATTAGAGCGCGCTTGATATTTAAGGATTTATGATGATTGATTTTAATAAATTTGTTAAATTTTCCAAACCAGGTCCTCGCTACACGAGCTATCCTACGGCTTTGGAGTTTAGTGATACTTTTAGCTATGATGAATACACAAGCAGGCTAAAAAACGGCACAAAACCGCTTTCTTTGTATTTTCATTTGCCTTTTTGTCGCTCTGCTTGTTATTTTTGTGGCTGTAATGTTACTTATACAACAAACGAGCAAAAAATGGCGCGCTATTTGGATTATTTAGAGCGTGAGCTGGATTTATTGAGCCAAATTTTAAATACAAAACGCGAAGTGGTTCAAATGCATTTTGGCGGCGGCACGCCTACTTATTATAATGCTAAGAGCTTAGAGCGCGTATTTAAGGCCATTAGAGCAAGGTTTAGTAATTTTGCAAAAGACGCTGAGATTAGCTGTGAGATCGATCCTAGATTTTTTAATAAAGAACAAATGAGCGTGTTTAGAGCCAATGGCTTAAATCGCATAAGTTTTGGCGTCCAAGATTTTGACGAAAAAGTTCAGCGCGAAATTCACAGAATCCAGCCATTTGAAATCACGCAAAACGCCGTCCAAATCGCGCGCGATGGCGGTATAAAAAGCATAAACACGGATTTAATCTATGGCTTGCCTTATCAAAGCCCAAAATCTTTTGCAAATACGCTTAAAACAGCACTTAGCCTAAGTCCTGATCGTTTTGCGATTTTTAATTATGCGCATGTGCCGTGGCTTAAAAAATCTATGCGAAAATTTGATGAAAGCACCTTGCCAAATCCTGCTAGCAAGCTTGAAATTTTAAAATACACTATGGAATTTTTGCCAAATAATGGCTATAAAATGATAGGTATGGATCACTACGCGCGCCCTGATGATGAGCTTTTTGGCGCGCTTAAAAACGGCACTTTACATAGAAATTTTCAAGGATACACCACAAAAGGTGGCGCGGATTTAATAGGCATAGGATTAACCAGCATAGGCGAGGGCGATGATTATTACGCTCAAAATTTTAAAGATTTGCCAAGCTATGAAAATGCCATAGATTCAGGGCGTCTGCCTAATGCCAAGGGCGTGCTTTTAAGTGCTGAGGATAGATTAAGAAAGGCTGTGATAATGAGCTTGATGGCAAATTTTAGCCTTGATATAAATGCCATAGAAAATGCTTTTAATGTGGATTTTTTCAGGCATTTTAGCGCGGAGTTAGAGTTGCTTAAAATTAATTTTGGCGAGTTTGTAGAGCTTAGCGGGGACAAAATCAGCGTAAATGAAACCGGCATTTTGCTAATCCGCAATATCGCAATGTGTTTTGATGAATATATGGTGCGCCACAGCAATAACGCTCAAAGCTTTTCAAAAACTTTATAATTTAAGGATAAAAATGAAAAATTTACTTGGTTTTGGCGTGGTTGGTAATTTTGCCGGGCATTTAGAACAAGCTGGCGAGGCTAGCGATTTTGCCAATTTAGAGCGCGAAATAAACGCGCCTAAGGGGATTTTTGCTTATTATGTGCCAGATCTTAATAAGGCGAAAAATACATTTTTAAATAGATTTTGCGTGGATAATAAAATTTTATTAATCCCAAAAGGCCAAAAAGTCCAAGCAGAAGCAGAAATTGCCCTGCGTTTTAGCTTGGATTATAGCGATGGCAAAATCGCGCATTTAATCCCGCTTACTTTTATGGCCTTTAATGATGCTAGCCTAAGAGAAATCACAACTCCAAAACTCTCACAAAAAAAGAATTTTTCACAAGCTTGTAAGGGCGCAGGCAACGAAATAGCAATAAATAGCTTTAAAAATGGCGGGATTTGCGATGATTTTAGCTTGTGTAGCTTTTTAGAGCGCGATGGTGAAATTTTAGAATATGGCGAGTGCGCTAGGCTTTGTAGCTATGGATATTTTTACGAAAAACTACTATCTTGGCTAAAAGATACGCTAAATTTTCAGCGCGATGAGGGCGTGCTAGAAAATTTAAGCGAGTTTTTTGCTTTGGCAAATTACCCTAAACAAATAATAATTACTCTTGGGGCTACAAAATACGCACCAAATATGGAAAAAGCGTATTTACAAGCAGGCGATGAATTAAGCATAATAACCTTCAACCATACAAAATTTTCACACTCTCAAATAAAAATTTTACTAAAAGAAAACAAAATTACTCCAAATGATGATATATCAATACTAAAACAAAGGGTAAAAGAATTATGAAAATACATATTTTAGGCTCAGGCGTTATGGCCAAGGCTATGGCAGCAGGGCTAGCAAATAGCGGTTTTAGCGTGGTTTTAGTAAGCCAAAACGCGCTAAATGACACTAGCTTTGCTAATGAATTATACGGGCAAAACTACCAAATAGAGGGCAAAAATATAATTCTAGCCTTTAAACCCTACGCATTAGCCGAGGTAGCAAAAAAGCTAACAGGCAAGGCAAATATTTGTATTAGCGTGCTTGCGCGCACTGGATTAAAACAAATAAAAGAGCTAATAAACGCTAGAGAGCGCGCAATTTGTATGCCAAATTTAGCAGCCAAGCACAATGCATCAATTACGCCATTTTTATGCGAAAACGAAGCCAGAAGTGATGAAATAAAGGGCATTTTAGAAGGTTTTGGCAAGGCGATTAAGCTTAGTAGCCAAAGCGAGTTTAACGCCGCAAGCATTGCTAGCGGGTGCGCGCCAGCTTATCTTGGCTTGGTCGCTGAGGCGCTAAAAGATGCGCTCATTCAAGCTGGCATTAAAGCAAACCAGGCAAATGAGCTAATCTCAGGCACATTTTCAAGCACGGCAACAATGCTTCAAAGCACGCATCCAGCGCTTTTTAAAGAGAGCATTTGCTCGCCTGGTGGCACCACGATAGAAGGCATTGTAAGCCTTGAAAAATCTGCCGTCCGCGGAGCTATGATAAGCGCTTTTAAAGCAAGTTTTGATAAGCAAAATAATGCTTAAATTTTTATTTTTAAATTCTAAAATTTTGGTTTTTTGAAGTTTTAAATTCTAAAATTTTGATTTATTTGAAGTTTTAAACTTTAAAAATTCACTGGCGGAATTTTAAAAATAATTTTTAAAATTTTTGAGTTTTGCTTTAAAATTAATTCTTAAATTTTAAGATTTTAGCTTCAATTTTATTTTTAGATTTAAAATTTATCTTGGGTTTTTTAAAATTTTATTATTTTTTTTGCGATTTTATGCTCGGTTTTTGTATTGTTGTTTTAGATTTTAAATTTGTGATTTTTTATTTTATATTTTGCTCTGCGTTTTTGATTTTTTCTAGTTTAAATTCTGTGCGGGTTTTTAAAAAAATAAGAGATTTAAATTTTAAAAAATGAAAATAAAAAACCCCTTGAAATTTTATAATTTCAAGGGGTGATTAAGCTTAAAATTTATTTTAAAATTAACGCTAAAAATAAATTGGCGCGAATTAAGGTTTAAATTAGCTTAGGCGTTAGCTTAGAATTGTATGCCACCAGAGCCACCGACTTGGATTTCGCATTTGGTAGAAATGCTTTCATTAGCGCCACTTTTACCGCACATTGATTTAACGCCTGGTAATGTTTTTAGCGTTTTACATACGGCATCGTTAGCACCACTACCACCAAAGTTTAATGTTATCTTAACAGCAGCTGAGCCGGTTGCAGCCTCATCAGGCAATTCTACTTGTACGCAAGTTGTTTTGCCTTTTACATTAAGCTTACCATCTTTATCTAAGGCGTTCGTTAGCTTGGTAAAATCAGTTATTTTAGTACCCGCATTACTTGAAGTTTTATTTTCATAAAATGTACCCTTCGCCGTATAGTAAGCCGT
>SPMW01000046.1 GCA_009827235.1 Candidatus Campylobacter infans
CTGCATAGAAAGCGTTTTAAGTGTGTTAAGAATATCCTTTTGTTTTAAGAGTTGAAATTGAGCGTTTTTTTGCTCTAAATCTTTATGAAGTGTAGCGATTTTACTTTCATAATAAAGCCATTCAAACGCCCATATAATGTCTATAAGAGAGCTTTTATAAAAAGCAAAATCACCTATGCCATAAAATAAAACAAGCTTTAATTTAAGCCAAAAATTTATTTTTAATTTTTCTTCAATTTGCGTTTTTATGTATAAAAGTTTTTCAGCCTTTAATTTGCCTAAATTTCTTACTTTTGGCAAGGTAAAATTTGGCATTTGGGCTTTAAAATGCGTAAATTCAAGTTTTATTTGAGAAAGAAAAATTTTTAATTTTGCTATTTCATTTTGCAAGGTAAAAAATTCGTGTAAATTATCGTTGCATTCGACGATTTTGCGTTCAATCTCACGCTGTAAATTTGGCAAATTTTGCGAAATTTGAAACTCATCTTTTTGATGAATTTGAGTAAGTTTAAGTAAATTTTGGTGTTGATTTTGGATAAATTTTTCTTTATTTTCTCTTTTACCAAGCACAGCACAAATGGCATCTAAATCCACATTTTCAAGCTTTTCAAAGACATTTTGCGTGGCGGCGTTATTGTTTGAAACTACTGCTACACTTTTGTTTTGATAAAGTAAATTTGCGATTATATTAAGGATAGTTTGCGTTTTGCCTGTGCCTGGCGGTCCTTCAATAATGCTGATTTGGTTTAAAATGGCGTTTTTAACAGCTTTAAATTGCGATACATTTGAGCCAAAAGGAAAGAGCAAAGGCTTGTCATCTTGGCATTTTGCAGGCTTAAAATCAGCATTAAGATAAGCAAAAAGCGCACTTTGTGGCTTGTCGTTGGTTTCAATTTTTGCGTATTCGTTTGCAAGCAAAGATTTGTCATCATCGCCCTTTATGCCGATAGTTTCGGCGATTTTAGCTAAATACTCAAAGGTTTTAAGCTCATTTTGACAAAGCTCTGCCACTTCGAGCAGCTCATACTTGCCCTTGCCATAAGTATAAAGCGTATCTTGGTTGAAAAATTTAACCTTTAAACACTCATTTTCAAACTTATAAAACTCAATCTCTTTGGTTTTATCTTGGTTTTTAAGGATAATTTTAAGCATTTTTTCTCTTGCCTTTGCATTTGCTACGCTACGACTCATCAATAATGGCGTTTTTCAAAAAATTATATCAAAATATACTTGCTTTAATTAAAAATGAGCAAAAAAAATAAAAATTTGCTATAATGCTTACAAAGGTAAGAAAGGACGAATTTGCCAATCTTTACAAAATTTCAAAAGAAAATAAATGAGTAAAACTAGTAAATTTGGGGAATTCTATTCACGATTGCAAAACAAGAACATAAGTGTCCGTTGCCTTAATGAAAATAATTATAGGCAATATACAAATGATATGTTTTGCCCATATTGCCGTCAAGCAAAGCTGAGTTTTATTTTGTATTCAACAAATAAAAAACCTCATCTTAAAACCGCACCAAAGTCTTTACACGTTAGTAATTGTCCATACGAGAATGGGCAACAATCTCACAAGACAACGACAAAATATGCTAAAACATTAACTTCAAAACAAATTAAAAACCAACTTAAATCTGCATTGCGACATTTATTTAACGAACAAGACGATAATACAATTGTTATTTCTCAAGACAACCATAAAAAAGTCGCTATTGATGTGAAAGCCGAAATTTGCGCATCAAAATCACATCAAACACTACGGAAAAAATCACTAAAAGAGTTAGAATTTAAGCATGGCAAGCATGATGATTTGTTGTTATTTTTTGGAAAAGCTGTAAAACTTGATTTCAGACAAACACAAGAAAATAATGGCAAATATCTAAACATTGCCACCCAAAATAATAAAGGACAAAATATAAGAATTGGCATTATAGCATCCAAAAAATACATTGTAGATAAAGATACTTTTTATAATATAGCGATAATTGGGCGTTTATCTTGCACAATAAATAAAAATGGCAGAGAACAATTTAATATAATATTATTTGAGCGAACTTGTGAATGTGTCTTATATGAACCCATAAAAACAAAATAACATTAAGAAAATCGATGAGTGGTTTTAAAGCGTTAAGATGCAACAAATTTTGCAAAGCATTGCACCAAATTTATAATTTTATGTTGATAATTTTATATTTCATATTTACGCTCTCTCTTTTTAAATGCTTCTTTGCCACCTTCAAGTTTTAACAAATCCTCTCTATATTGACTATCCTCAATGCTAAATGATTGTGCTGTGATTTTGTTGCTATCATTGTTAAGTTTAATGATGAGTTCAGCATCTGCGTTTAAGACAAAATTTGCATTATGTGTAGCAAAGATAATTTGCCTATCTTTCTTTTCTTTTTTTATCAGTTCAACCAAATAGTTTGCAATCAAAGAGCTATCTAGGTGTGCTTCAGGTTCGTCCATTATTATAGGATTATTGCCCAAAGCAAGCAGTATGACAATAACCGCTGTGCATCTTTGTCCAAATGAAGAAAATTGTAATTCTTTATCATCATATAAAACTTTGAATATTTTATACTTTTCAATATCTCTTAAATGCTTTTCTATCAATAATTTATATATTTTAAAGTTTAATTCTGTTGAAAATATTTCAGCTAGATTTTTATAAGCCATAGTGTTATTATTGTGCATATCTTTGTGTCTTTGTTGAAACAACTCTACATTATTATAAGATAGTGTCTCAGCAAGACTTATTTTAGATAAATAATCTTTCAGCGTTGATGAAGTTTTATCTTGTAATGATAGCTTACTAATAAATTCCTCAAAGGTATTATCAAACACTTCAGAATTTGTCGTAAATTCAACTCTGATTTCTTTGATATTTTCAGGGTATTTTTCCTTTATTTCTAAAAATTTTTTGTTAATGCTAGAAATCTCATTGTTCATTTGAGTGGCAAATTCATATCTTTTTTTATCAATATTACTTATATTAAACGAGTCAATATCTTGTTTAAGTATTTCAATTTCTTTTTTCAATTTATCTATTTCATCATTAAGAACGCTTTGCCTTGAAATTTGATTTTTTAAGTCATTTAAATTTTCGAGATTGTAGCCTCTACCTTGCAAATATAAGTCTATTTTTTCCCTATAATTGCTTATTTCTTTTTCAATGCTTGTTATTTTCTCTTTTTCTACTTCAAAATTTATACTCTGATATTTTTGCAATATATTTTTTAATTCATCATTGAATGCTTTTTGTCTTTTTTTATAATTATTGTCGTTAGTCCAACTTTCTGGCGATTCATCTCTTTCTTGTAGTTTTAGTTCAGTTACTTGGATAAGCTGTGATAAATTTTGCAAAGCATTTTCATAAGATGTTTTCCATTTCAATCTTGTGTTTTTATCTTTAATTTGAACATTCATCATCACATAATTTTTACTAAAATCACTGTCCATAAATGTTTTTAACAAATGCGCAATATTGTCTGATTCTTTTTGTTTATTTTCTAATATTTTGGTTTTACTGTTATATTCCAACAACCTTGCTATTTGTTTGTCAAATTCTTTTAATTCTGCAGTTATTTCGTTTTGAATTGCAGTTAATTTTTTATCTGGTCTATCAAGTCTCTCAAAAATAGCCTGTGTAAATTTTATAGAATTTGTTGCAAATTCCTCTATTTCATTTTGCGCCAAAAACTCTATATTATTTAGTATATTTGGCTCTACTACAACTTTCTCTTTGCTATCCTTAGGCAATTTCTTTTTATTTTCATTATCAAGTTTATCTATTTTGTTGGCTATCAAGTTTAGCAAAGTGCTTTTTCCGCTTCCTCTCCCACCTATGATACAAGTAAAATATGGACTAAAATATAATGGCTCATTAAAATCTGCAAAGCAAAATTTATCCTTTTTCTCATTGTCCCACAGCACATTTTTATCAAAATTAAGTTGCACTTTTTCTAGTTTATATAACGGACTTGTGGGAGATTCCTTGCCTATACATACTCTTTCATTTTCATAAATTACTTGTTTTAATCCATCAAAACTAGGTTTTGCTTTAACCCACGAAAACTTACTTCCTATCGTTTCTAAACTATGCGCATCACTACTTTGCAGTATTGGTTTATTATGTTGTTGCCAAAACCCTTTATCCTTATCTATATTATTTTGGCTATTTGTGGAGTGAATCAAAAAATGTGCTTTATTGGCTATTTTTTCAAAATTTGATGATGAGCGAGCATTGCCCTTACCCCTTGATAAAAATCCTATCAAGTATTTAGCTTGTAAATTTAAAGATTCATATTCTAAACATTCAAATAATTTATCAAAATTAACCACAGCAAATTTAAAATCTTCTTCATTTGATAAATCAATAATCTTTTTTGACTCTCCTTTTACATTGCATTCAAGATTATGGAGTAGTTTTTCTATCTCCGCTTGTATTACTGTCTCCGAAAATACAATATGTAAATCCAAGCTTTCATCATCTTTATTGACATAATCTAGCCTAATCTCCAAATTCATCAAAACTCTTATTCCAAGATTTTCTAACCTTTCCTTTAAAACAAATTCCTCTCTTTTAAATTTAAAATAATTTGTCAAGCCAATACAAATAAGGTTTTTGTTTTGAATTTTTTGTATAAATTCATCATCACTGCACGAATATCCATTCATATTTGTATATGGACTATGTATATGCAAATCCCACTTATTCCAAGTAGAACCATAGTTTATATCGTTTAAAGTCATTGCTATGCTCCTTTTGTGTTGTAGTATTGGAGTTCTGTTTCTGCGTTCTTTTTATCCAAATCAAATACTAAATTTCTCAATTCATCATACATTTCTTTTGTGAAATATGGAGGATTTTTTAAGGTAGTTTCTATTTTTCTAAGTTCGTCAAATACTGTGTTTTCAAATGCTTTTTTTATATCTATTCGTTGTAAGATTTTTTTTGTATATGGTCTTTTAGAATTTAAAAATGCAATACTTGTTAAAAAGTTTTGCACAGGCTTACTATTAAGAAGTAGCATCATCATATACGCTTCATTAAAACTATCAAAACTTAAAAAATAGCAAGTATCATCAAGCATTACTGCCCTATCTGTGCTAATTAAAGAAAATAATGGTATTTTATAAAAGCCAGAGATTGCAACTTTATATTTTTTGAAAGAATATTCTCCAACTCCAAACATAGCAAAATTAGGAGAATCTTTATAAATTACACTTTTTCTTTTTTGAAATTCATAAATGTGGCTATTTAAGTAATCCCAAGTTTTTGGTGCTATGGTTTGTATCTTAGCCGTGTTTTCTCTTGGTTTTTTTTGCGTAACAATTACATATCTATCGATTTTATCTAGCTGCATAGACTTTATATCACTACTCTTAACCAAAGGATATATAAAAGTATCCTCTAATTCTAACCTTTGATTTTGTTTATTTATATATATTTTATCGCTTTTTTTCAACTCCATCACACTCGCACAATCGTGCTTTATCCCCTGTCTCCATTCAAAACAACATCTACCATCAAGATTGATTGAGTTTTTATCCAAACAAGAATACATTTTTTTATTGGCATAATTGAGTGTTGAAATAATATTGCTTGGATTATCAAAATCATAAATATTGCATTGATTAAGACAATGAGCATTTGTGGATATTTTAAATAACAAAAGACACGCATCAACACCAACATTAAAAACTTTTCGCGTATCAAAATTATACATTCTAAAATCAGAGCATTTTATTTTGTTTTTGGCAAATTCTTCAAAAACATTTCGTGCCACACTTTGCTTACACAAAATCCCAAATGTAGTATTTGCATCGCTAAAATCTTGGATTAAGCGTAAAATCATATATTCGCAGATATCAAAATTAGAACTTCCCATTTTACAATCTAATCCGCTGAAATTTTTCAAATTTGTTTTTTTAGGCAAATTATTTCCACTAATTTTGCTAATTTGAGAATTTGTTGCCCAAGGCGGATTACCGATAATTAAAACTTCACTACTCGGCTTAATGTCCATAAAATTTCTTACATTATTTTTAAGCAAATCATTGCAAATTATATTTTGTGCAAAATGTGGAAGTCTATTTTTGGTAGCTTTTACATATTCTTTACTAATATCAAAGCCAAATAATGTGCTTGTTGTAAAAACTTCTTGTGCTGCTACTAGAAAATTGCCAAGCCCACAATTTGGCTCAATTATAAATTCAGGTGCAATATTGTGCTGTTTTTTGATTAAACTACACACTTCTTTAGCAAAATATAGTGGTGTTTGGTAATCGCCAAATATTTTTATATTATTACCATTCATAGTTTTTGATGCCATTTATGGTGTTTTGCAATGCAATAACCCTAGAATATTGCAATCTCCACTGCAATGCGTTAGAAATGGTAAGATAACCTTGCTGTGGTGGTAAAATTAAGATTTCATCTGCAAGTTGATTATAAGCAATAGAATCGCCCGGAATATTTCTGTCTTGCAAAATAGCGATAATATCCTCTTTATTTGCACCATTATTAACGGCTTGAATGATTTGAGCAGTAAGTGTAAAATCTGCTGTTTTTTCATTTGGGACAAATGTGCAATACCTAAATTGCAATATGCAAGTATTGCCACTATCAAATTTTTCATAAACAAAAACAAGTAAATTATATCCTAAGCCATATATCTTTTGCCTAGCCGTTTTAAATGGGCAAGAACTTTGTGGTTGGTTAATTGAAGTTGCTTTAATATCGGTATTTATGTTAATATCAGGCAAATCTATGCCATTAGCACTATTTCCAATAGTTACTTCATACTTATTACTTAAATGCTGTTGAAATTTACTTTGGATATATGTGCCAACAGCCTTACCATCTGTAATCCCAAATAATTGGCTATGATTGACTAAACTCTCTGTTTCACAAAAAGTTTTCGCTTCATTTGCCAATGTATCTATATCTAATGTTTGCTTCATTATGATTTTCCTTTCATATTTCCCTCAAACCACTCTGAGTTCAGCACCGCGCCGTTACTTGCGTTTGAAACTAGCTTTTGATACTGTGCAAGCCACCTTGAATTTAAAGGCTTTTGCAAGGGCTTAAATTTAGCCTTTCGCTCGGCGATTTCGCTCTCACTTAAACGCGCATTTATCGTAAAATTATCCACATCTATGTCGATGATGTCGCCATCTTCAAGCAAGCCTATAAGCCCACCCTCAGCAGCCTCAGGGCTTATATGCCCTATGCTTAAACCCCTTGTCGCCCCGCTAAAACGTCCATCGGTGATGAGCGCGACATCAGCGCCCAAGCCCATCCCCATAATCAAGCTCGTTGGGCTTAGCATTTCTTGCATACCTGGACCCCCTTTTGGACCCTCGTATCTCCTGCAAGACCTCCTGCAACTGAAAAACCATAAGCAGTTATAGCAGTTCCTACTACATCTAGATACGCTTTATCTGGATTACCATTTTTATCAAAACATCCAGTAATAACTCCATCTGTAACGGCAAAGATTTTCCCTATATAAGGTAGCTTTTCACCATTGCGCATTATTACTCTAGCTTGCTCAGCCAATGTTCCAGTAAACGCCATATACCC
>SPMW01000047.1 GCA_009827235.1 Candidatus Campylobacter infans
TTTTTTGGCGTCCGTATCTTTCACGCTCGACAGCAACAACGCTTGGCTCATTTATAACTATACCTTTATCTTGAACTAAAACCAGCGTATTAGCAGTGCCTAAATCAATAGCCATATCGCTAGAAAATAAACCTACAATAGTATCTAAAAACATATTCTATCCTTATATAAAAGTGCTTGTGGCTTGCGCCTTAAAAAATATTATTAAAATTTGCTCTTTTTAAAAAAGCATTGATTTTAACGCTAACCAAAAGCTATTTAAAATCAATGCTTTGTTAAATAGAGTTAAAATTTCATTTTAAATTATTTAGCTTTAAGCAAAAGTGGCTGGGCTTTTTTATCTACTACTTCTTTTGAGATTATCACATCATAGCCGTTTAGTTCAGGTAAATTAAACATAATATCTGTCATCATCTCTTCCATTATAGAGCGAAGTCCGCGCGCGCCAGTTTTGCGTTTGAGGGCTAAATTTGCCACTTCAAGCTTAGCATCTTCATCAAATTTTAAATTCGCCCCATCAATAGCAAATAATTTTTGATACTGCCTTAAAAGCGCATTTTTTGGCTCGGTTAAAATTTTAACCATATCATCAGCGCCTATTTGATTTAGCGTTGCTAGCGAATGTAAGCGACCAATCAACTCAGGTATCAAACCAAAATGCACCAAATCATCTGGCTCTACCATATTTAAGATATTTTCGCGCTCTTGTTTGCTTCTTTTTTCTTGCCCAAAACCTAACACATTTTTGCCAATTCTGCGCTCAATTATTTCATCTAAGCCATCAAAAGCCCCACCACAAACAAACAAAATATTAGTGGTGTCTATTTGGATAAAATCTTGATTTGGATGCTTTCTGCCACCATTTGGCGGGATATTTACCACGCTACCTTCTATAATTTTAAGCAAAGCTTGCTGAACGCCCTCGCCACTTACATCTCGCGTAATAGAGCGATTTTCGCCCATTCTAGCGATTTTGTCTATTTCATCGACAAAAACTATCCCCTGCTCTGCTTTTTTTACATCATCGCCAGCTGCGTGATAAAGCTTAGTTAGGATATTTTCTACATCTTCGCCCACATAGCCAGCTTCTGTTAGACTTGTAGCATCGCAAATTGCAATAGGCACTTTCAAAAAGCGCGCCAAGGTTTGCGCCATTAAGGTTTTGCCGCTGCCAGTTGGCCCAATCAATAAAATATTTGATTTAGCAAGTTCTGTATCATCATCTACTAAATTTTTGCGAAATATACGCTTGTAGTGATTATACACGCCCACGCTAAATACCTTTTTGGCTTGCTCTTGACCTATTACAAAGCTATCGAGCACGCTTTTTAGCATTTTTGGCGTTATGTCGCTATAATCGTAATCATCGTTTTTGTTTTCTTGCTCGCTAATTCTTTCATCACCATGAAAAGCCCCATAAGCAGCGTCTGTGCAATACTCGCAAATAAACGCACTATCGTTGTTATTAGATAAAATTTTTCTATCAGCACTTTCATAATTATGACAAAAACTACATTTTCTAGCCATTTATTTCCTTTTTAAGCGGGATTCCGCGCGTAGTTTTTAAAATAAACTCACACATTTTTAGCACTTGTGGGTTTGGATTTTGCTCCATTAAAGCGCGCGCGTTATCTTTTAAATCGCCTTTAAATAAAAATTTATACGCCCTATTTATTGCTTCAACAATTTCTTTATCAAAACGCCGTCTAAGCCCTACTAAGTTTAGCCCGCGTATATAAGCGCGATTGCCCTCAGCCAAGCAAAACGGCACTATATCTTGGCTAAGTGCTGATGCGCCAGCTATCATACAACCCTCACCAACTTCAACAAACTGATGAATAGGCGTTAGCCCGCCAACTACGACAAAATCGCCAAGTCTTACATGCCCGCCAAGCGTGGCATTATTTGCTAAAATTATATTATCGCCCAAGCGACAATCATGGGCTATGTGGCAATAGGCCATTATAAAAGCATTATCGCCTATTAGCGTGTAACCATCGCATTCATCGTTTTTATGCGTGCCTGAGTTTATCGTGCAAAACTCCCTTATGCTAGCATTTTTGCCTATTACTACCCCG
Organism: Candidatus Campylobacter infans; assembly: GCA_009827235.1. Classification (GTDB taxonomy): domain Bacteria; phylum Campylobacterota; class Campylobacteria; order Campylobacterales; family Campylobacteraceae; genus Campylobacter; species Campylobacter infans. The sequence goes on from SPMW01000047.1 coordinate 2,079, forward strand.
CAACCCTCGCCACTGCTTTTTGCATAGCTTATGTCTTGGCAAATATCGCCTATGATGGCGTAGCTATAAATTATGGAATTTTGGCCTATTTTTGTGTTGCCGACTATTCTTGCGCCTTGTTTTATGGTGCAATTTTGCTCAATTACGGCATTTTTACCCACAAAGGCATAAGGCTCTATCACGCAACCTTCGCCGATTTTAGCGCCATTTTCTATTATTGCTTGGGGGCTGATTTTCATTTTTAATCTTTATCTACTATCATTGCCGTTAATTTAGCCTCAGCACAAAGCTTGCCATCTACATAAGCCTTGCCAGCTAGCACCCAGACATTACCACGATGTTTTAAGACCATAAGTTCATAATCTAAGCGATCCCCTGGCCTTACTGGCGATCTAAATTTTGCTTCATCAATACTCATAAAATACACGACTTTATTTTCTATATCCATGCTTTCATCGCTTTTAAACGCTAAAACACCGCCAGCTTGTGCCATGCCTTCAATTATCATCACGCCAGGATATATAGGATGGCCTGGAAAATGCCCCATAAAGATATTTTCACCTATGCTTACATTTTTATAAGCTTTTATTAGCTTGCCAGGCTCTAAGCCCACTACTCTATCAATCAATAAAAAAGGAAATCTATGCGGTAAAATCTGCTGTATTTGCGTAATGTCCATAATCACAAGTAGCCTTTAAAAAAAATCCCGCAATTTTAGCAAAAAATTTTTAAAATCTACTTACAAAAAGCAAGCCTGCTCTATATTTACGCAATTTTAAGCCAAAGAAAAATTTTAAAATTTAATATTAAAAACTTAATAAAAATTGAGTTTTTTAAGATAAAATCCGCCCTAAAAATTTTAAAGGATAAAAAATGAGAAAATCATGGTGCCATGAGCGCAAAAATGATCCAACCCCAACCCAGCTTTACTACGCTAAAAAGGGCATCATCACGCCAGAAATGGAATTTATAGCCAAAAACGAAATGATAGATGCGAAGTTTTTAATGGAGCAAGTAGCACAAGGTAAATGCATAATCCCAGCAAACATCAACCACACGCATTTAGTGCCTATGGCAATAGGACGCGCTGTGCGAACTAAAATCAACGCAAATATTGGTTCAAGCGCGCTTAGCTCCAACCTAGATGAAGAAGTAGAAAAACTTAAAATTTGTCTAAAATACGGAGCCGATACCGTGATGGATTTAAGCACTGGTGGCGATTTAGACGCTATTAGAGAAGCAATTATTAAAAATAGCTTTGTGCCTATTGGCACGGTGCCGATGTATCAAATAATCCACGACATAGGCGATTTAGAAAATCTCACACCAAAAATAATGCTCGAATGCCTTAAAAAACAAGCCCAGCAAGGCGTTAGCTACTTTACAATCCACGCAGGTATGCTTTTAAAATTTATGCCCCTAATGGCAAAACGAAAAATGGGAATAGTAAGTCGTGGTGGCTCTTTAATGGCATCTTGGATGATAAAACATCATAAAGAAAATCCATTTTATGAAGCTTTTGATGAAATTTTAGAAATTTGCGCACGCTATGATGTAGCTCTTAGTCTTGGCGATAGCTTGCGGCCTGGGTGCTTGGCTGATGCTAGCGATGAAGCGCAAATGAGCGAATTAGCCGTGCTTGGCGAGCTAGGGCGCAGAGCAAGAGCAAAAAATGTTCAAGTAATGATCGAAGGCCCAGGGCATGTGCCATTTAATGAGATAGAATTTAATATGAAAGAAGAGCAACGCCTTTGTGATGACGCGCCATTTTATATTTTAGGCCCATTGCCTACTGATATAGGCGCAGGCTATGATCATATCACAAGTGCCATAGGCGGGACGATGGCGGCATTTCATGGGGCTAGTATGCTTTGTTATGTTACGCCAAAAGAGCATTTAGGCTTACCAAATGCCCAAGATGTAAGAGATGGAATAATAGCGCATAAAATCGCAGCGCATATCGCAGATATCGCGCTTAAACGCCCAGGCGCGATTGAACGCGATCATAAAATGAGCGATGCAAGGTGGAATTTTAAATGGCAAGAGCAATTTAACCTAGCCTTAGATCCTGATAAAGCAAGGGAATTACACGATGAAAGCTTGCCTGCTGAGGGTTTTAAAGAGGCGAAATTTTGCTCTATGTGCGGGCCAAAATTTTGCGCTTATAAAATCACGCAAGATATAAATGAAAAAAAATAATTTTATAATTTTATGCTTTTAGCAAGAGTATTTAGCATATAATAAATTTAATTTTAGCTGAAAATGTGGAGATAAATTAAATGCTTGCTAAGAACTTCGCGCTGTGAAATTTTAAAATTTAATGAAAAATGAGCGGTGGCAAACCGCTCGGTTTTAACGCTAGCTTGGGGCATTAGCCCGCTTACACAAAAGTGAAATTTTAAATAATCTTAGAACTAAAAATAAAAAAGAACTAAACGAAAAAATGATGATATTTGCGCACAAAAAAACAAAGACAAAGTCCGTGTAAAACCTGCGCCTTATGCGTGGCTAAGCCACATAAGCACGAGCGAGGCGATGATACAGCGTGCAAAAGTCGCAAAACGCCTTTTTTAAATTTCTGGCATTATTATAAGGCATTACACCAAATATTCGCCAAGGGTTAAATTCAAAAATTTAAAAAATTTTAATTTTTTAAATTTTTAAATTTTTACGAAATTTTTTTAAATTTTTTAAAATTTTTCAAATTTCGCCCTAAATTTAACACTCAAATTTGCGCGCAAAAATTTCGTGGCTAAAATCCACGCGCTCTAAATTCAGTCTTTCTTTCAAATCACGCATTTTATTTCATTTGGAGACTTTTTCAAATTTTATTTCAAAGTCATCTTTTTGCGCTTTGATTTTAGACAAAAAATTTGCGCCAACATTACCAAAACGCACCAAACCGCGGTCAAAAGGCTGTTTGTCGTAAAAAATGCCAAGATTTCCCCAAGGCGCAAAATAAAACAAATCCCCAACCTGCGGCGCATAACCGCTCAAACCGCTAGTGTTTAGGCGTTTTTTTAGCTCAGGGCTAATTTTTTCCTTACCCACATAATCGCTAAATTTTAAATTCAAGGGCAAAAGCTCGTAAAAATCACGCGTAGCGTGGTTGTTTTCAAGCTGGGCAATGGTTTTTTCATCGTTTAACGAAAGCTGAATTTGCATTTTTTCTCCCCTATCTGCTCCAAAGGCGCAAAGTGCAAGCACCACGCCCAAAATGACACAACGCTTTTTCATTTTCGCTCCCAAATTTAAGCCTTTGGTATAGCTCCAAGTGCGTTTAAAACGCGTGGATAGCCTATGTAAGGCACAATCGCGGTGAGCGTAGCGATGAGCCTTGCTCTGTCGTTGCCAATGCCAAGATTGCCTTGTATGTGCGCTTTTACCTGTGCGTCCGCTCCGCCCAAACTTGCCACAAAGACAAAGGTTAAAAGCTCGCGAAAACGCAAATCAAGCCCCTCGCGCGTGTAAAAATCCCCAAAGCAATGTCCGCTCAAAAAGGTGCGTATGTGCTTTTCATCAGCTGGCGCGGCGGCGTTGCCCTTGTCTATGGCTTCGCCAAAAAGTGCGCGTTGGGTTTCAAGCCCTTTTTGCACGCGGTTTTGCCTTGTTGTCGTGCTTTGAGCTGGCAAAGGCAAGGCGATTTGGTGCTTTTTAAACACTTCATTTGTCGCTAAAATAAACTCCAAAGCCTTTCCCATACCCACATAAGGCGTGGCTTGATAGCAAATTTCCTTTACCTGCACGGGCAAAACACCAGCGTTTAGGGCAGCTTCAAGCATATTTTTGTATTCGCTTACGCCCTGCGTGGCGATGAGCGCGCCAAGTGTGAGCATCAAACGCTCTTTTTCGTCTAAATTTGTATGCGCTAGCACCTCATCAAAGGCGAAATTCGCATAAGCTTCGAAAAATTCCTTGTCATTTTGCGCCAGCTCGCCGCGTGCAAAATCTGCGCCAAAATAACGCTCTAAATTTTGCCTTGCTGTGTTTGTTAGGTTCATCGTCTCTCCTTTGTTTGAATTTAGGTTGTTTTGATTTGGATTTTGAGCCTTTGAGCCGCTTTTTTCATCGCTTTTGCAAGCGTTTAAATTTATGCTTGTAAATACCGAAAGCGTGGCTAAACTCGCCATTTTCGCGCTTGTTTTGATAAATTTGCGGCGTGAGTTTTGGCAAGTGTTTTGAATTTCGCTTTGAAAATCGCCACGAAATTCGCTCACATTTTGAAATTCACGCTCAAATTCACGCTCTTTTTCACTTTGCTTGCTCATTGTCGCGCTTTTCATTTAGCTTTTTTAAGGGCTTCTTCATACTCTTTGTCGCTTACCTTGTCAAGCCACACGACATTTTTCCCGTCCTTAACGCCTGTAAGTGCGATATGTGCGCCACTTTGCTTGTCGGTTGCTCCGTGAAAGTGCTTTAAATCAGGCGGACAAAGCACAGTGTCGCCCTTGTGCGCTAGTTGCACCACGCCTTGTTCGGTAGCTGTGATGATAACACCATCCGTTACGATAAGCGTTTGCCCCGCTGGGTGCGTGTGCCAAGCCGTGCGTGCGCCCTTGCTAAACTCTACCAAAGCCCCGCCAAAAGGGCGATAAGGCGCATTTTGAAACAGATAAGACACCTTCACCTTGCCCGTGAAAAACTGCTCGTTGTTCTCAAAAACCCCAAGCGAACCAGCTTTTACTAGCTCTTGTTTTGTCTGTGCGTTAGCTATGCTAGCACTGCCTAAAATTCCCAAGCCCAAAAGGACTTTTGTCAATGTTTGCCAAAGTTGGCTACGAAAATTTTGCATTTTCGCTCCTTTGTGTTGAATTTAGAATTTTTGCAAATTCTTTTAAGCATTATAAAGCATTACACAAAGTGTTTGTCAAGGGGAAATTTAAAAATTTGCAAAAAATTTTAAAATTTTTAAATTTGTGTGAAATTTTTTGATTTTTTGAGTGTTTGCCAAAAGGCTGATGAATTTTTTAAATGCCAAGAATTGAGCCAAATGTGTTTTTTGCGCCTTGCTTTGTGGCTTTCATATTGCCTGACAAGATTTGCGTGAAACGCCGTCTTTGGTTTTTGCAAAAACGGCGTGGCGAATTTAGCACCTACCCTTGAATTTTGGAAGTTTTTTGTAGTAAAATTTGCTGTTTTTATCGAAAATGTCCTCGCCCAAAGTCTCCATTTCCTCGTAAAGTTCGATTTTAAA
>SPMW01000048.1 GCA_009827235.1 Candidatus Campylobacter infans
AAAAAAAGCCGCTATATCTCCGCCTTGCCACTGCGGATAGATGAGCTTTAAAGTTTCATTTTGCATTGCTTGTTCTAATTATTGAATTTTATCTTTTGAGAAAATCGTAAGGATTTTTCTGCTTGGGACATTGGAGATAGAGACAAGTTTGTTAATCAGTGCGATAGGCACAAATGCCATAGGCGTAGCATTTTGATACAAATCACATTTAAGTCTAAAAAGGATTTCAAGGATACTTTTTAAGCAAAGAAAATCGCTGATTTTGGGAGATTTTATGTAGTCTTTATACGCAGTGTCTAGCCCAAAAGGCACAGCGACATCAAGCACAAATGAGAGATTTTCATCTTTTTTGACAAACATTTTTATCCCAAAATAAGTATTCTCACCAAACACAGATTCCGTGCTTTTGCCCGCTATGAAATGCTCAATATATTTTAAATCTGGCAACACAACGCTACTTGTTTTATAGATATTATATATTTTAGATTCGGTGTTTTTTAGGTGCTCGACAAATATGCCACTTTTATCCAAACCCACAAAGTTAATGTAACTCACATTTTCACGCAAAGACTTTTCATACATAAACTGCATAAAGGGTCGCACCACCTTAAAAGCAAAATCATCTAATCTACTAAAAAGAGCCAAAGAGCCATCCTTTATAAATAAAATCTCGCTCAAAGTTTTTTGGCTATTGTTTTCCATAAAAAAGCGAAACATACAAAGCAATAGCACCATTTCAAAAGCACTCATTATATATGAAGCGATTTTGCCTGCGCCACTTATATCATCTACTAAATCGTGCAACTCAAAACAATCTGTGATATAAGCGACATTGCCACAACTGCATTGAATAAAATCATTCTTCTCGTCCAAATAATTATTTGTCCGTCTTGTAAATGTCAATCGCTCATTACAATACGGATTTGGGCAAGTGATTTGCATTTGCCCGTTTTTATCGCTATATTCTCTAAAAATAAGCCACTTTATCGTATTAAGCAAGGAATTTCTAGAATCTTCCTCTTTATCGCCGAGCTGGTTATCCCTAAAAATTTCAAAAATAGCCTTTCGCACACTTGTGTTAAAATTATAGCCTTGAAGTTTGATATTTTGCATAGGCACGACAAAAGAGAACATTCTAGGCTCTTTTAGTTTGCCTAAATCATCGGGGTCTATGGTTTGCTGATGTTCTAGCGTGAATAAATCTTTAGCTTGAAATGCCAAAATTCCAACATTATAAAAACAAAGCGTGTGTGAGGGAAAGTTTTTGTTGATATTGACTTCTTGGTAGCCACCATCAGCAGTTACAATCCACTTTATATCAACGCTAATTTTGTCGTTAATATCTTGCAGTAGAGTTGTTTTGCCCTCATATTCTAAATCCGGTATATCATCGTAGCCTATTTTTTCACATTTTGACAAAAACTCCTGCACTAGCACATTTTGGATAATGTGCTGATGTCCTGTTTTTGAAGCCTTTTCTTTACTATATCCCATAACGCACCTTTACATTTCAAATTTGGTATTTAAAAAATAAAACAAATTATATTCAATGGCAATTATTTGATGTTTTTGTTTCATTTGCTATTCTTTCGTCTTTATTTCCGTTTGAATATATTTCCCTCTTAAAGTATCTAAAAATAATTTAAGTTTAATCCACTTTGAACAACTTATTAAAGTATAGTTGAACCTTTTTAAATCATCAACAACAGCTCGTATATTTACCTGCATTTTACACTCCTTATTTTAAATTTTAAACTACTTTTTGATTTAACGCTTTTACATTTCTTATATATTTCTTTTGTTTTTCTACAATAAAACATTCACAAGCATTTTGAATTATCCATTCCTTGTTAATTGCAATAGCCTGTGCGCTTTCATCTATGCCGATGAATTTACGCTTTAAGCAAGATGCTTCTTGCAAAAAGCCCCCACCCCCACAAAAACAGTCCATAACAAGCGAGTTTTCGTTTGATGACATTAAGAGAATTTGCCTTAACAAAGCGGTGTTTTTTTGCGTAGGATAAAGCACCTTTTGGCTGTCTTTAAACTCCCAAATATCTTGGATTTTTTTGTATCCATAATCTTTGGCGTAGATTTTTTTGCGTGGATTGCCGTTTTTGCTCCACTCGATAAGCCCTTCTTTTTGTAAGCTATCAAGCTCACTCAAAGCACAACGCCAATGCCTACCTTTTGGGGGTTTAAGCCCATTCCATTCTTGCCCGCTCTCGCCATTTTTGGTTTCTCCGGGCGCGTGCAAGGGTATAGTCGTGTAAGCACCCTTTTCATCGCGCTTGTTAAAGCGTTTGGCTAAATCGCTCTGACTTACCTTTTGGCTCACTTCATTCCAAATAAAATCCGCCCCCTTGCTGTAAAATAAAATACTATCTTTCACATTGCCATAGCCCTTTTTAGCGAAATTTTTAGGATTGCATTTAATGCGCGTAATGTCGTTAATAAAATGCTCTTTGCCAAAAATTTCATCAAGCACAATCTTTACATAATGCCCTATTTTGCTATCCGTATGCACATAAATGCTGCCCTTTTCACTTAACATTTCACGCATTAAAATAAAGCGGTAATATAAAAATTCCAAATAGGCTTCAAGGCTAAATTTATCATCATAAGCGACATTTGCGCTTAAACTTGCGCTTATGGTGCTGCCCATTCTAAAAGTGTTGTTTGTGGCAAAGGGTGGGTCTATGTAGATTAAATCTAGTGCGTTTTTATAGGCTTTTTCTTGTAATAAAAACTGCATAGCGTTTAAATTATCATCAAAAATGAGTAAATTTGACTTACTAAAATCCCCTTGTAAAGCATTTTTATAGGATTCTTGTAAAAATTCTTTTGGGCTTTTAAAATCATTAAAAATTTGAAACATTTCACACCTGATATAAAAAATCGCGCAAAAATAGTGCCGAAAAGATATTTTTGTCTTTGTGCTGCATAAGCGTTTCAAACATTTTGTTGTGATTTTTTATGTAGCAAACGCCGTCTAAAATGGCGACTTTGATGACATTTTTGTGTTTGCTTTGTGAATTTAAAAGCGCAAAAGCATCATTTAGCTGGGCGTTTTGATGTCCGCCAAAATCACTTAAAAACTTCGCTTCGCCGATAATGAATTTATCGTTAAATTTGGCGATAAAATCTAATCCCTTTTGATTTGTGTAGCCCAAAAATTCACGCGCATACTCTTGCATAGCGCTATCTGTGGCGTTTAAAATGGCATTTTGTTTTGTGCTTTGAAATTCTTTAAGCGGCAAGGGTGTTAAGCCTAGCGCACCGCTATTTACCCATCTTTTAAAAAGCGGTCCTATTTGTCTGTTTGTTTCTTTGGGTTGGGCAAGATTTTTGTAAATTTCATCAAGCCCCATTTCTTTGAGTCTGCCACAAAGCCTTGCGATAGTCATAGGGTTACGCAAAATGGCACTTTTATCACGGCGCAAATACGCTACATAAGAATCTTTTATAGGAAAAAGCTCAAAATTCAGCAAGGACTGTATGATTTTAGCTTGATTGTTTTGCTTAAATTCTTTCTCAAATGCACTCCATTTTTGAGCATCAATCTCACGCAAAGAATCAGGACTCATAGGATAAACACGAAACAGCTCATCAAGGTAGTTTCGGCTATTTGCTAGTTCTATGCTTTGGATAAGAAAATAGTTCATTTATATTCCTTTTCACATTTTTGCAAAAAATCTTACACGAATTCATTTTTGATGATATATTGATGTGTGAATTTTGACGATTTTTCTTTGCTGTATCCCATAATGCGCCTTTAAACCTCAAATTTATCAATCTGCACAGGGATGATAAAATTGTTAGAAAATAACTTTACTCGAGCAAAACCTACATCACTGTTGCGGACAATACTTTGTGAAAAATCCGCAAAATCATAATATTTTTCTAAGGTCTTTATCTCATCTTTATTATTTAAGTGTGAGACAAACCAATTTTGTGTATTTTTTAGAATACTTGGTGCAATGGAGCTAACTTCTTGTGTGGAGTAGCTAATGCCTATTTTTAGTTTCGCACCCTCTTTAGCAAGGCGGTTATAGATGTTTTTTAAATCCTTATCATCTTTTGGAAATATATTATGCGCCTCCTCAAAATACATTTGGATAAAATCAGGCATTTCCTCGTTTGTAAATTTTTCCATAGAATTGTGAAATATATAATCACATAAACGGGTTATATATGTCTGCTGAATGTCCTCTCTTGTTGTAGATAAATCAACAAGAACAATTTTGCCTTCTCTCAAAACCTCGTCGATTTTTACAACATAATCACTATTCGCTTTGGGCGAATGTAACTTGTTAAACTCAATAAGCTTTTTAAAACCACCCATAGTGCTTGATGGCATAAACATATCATAAAGAGCCGAGTAGTCGGTATCCCAAATTTTTCGTTTAGTTGTTGTGCTAGTGGCAACTTGAATGTTGCCTCTATTGTTCTCAAACCAGCTTACAGCTTCATCAAATGTAAGTCCATCTCTTGTAAGTTTAGAATTTCCCACACCACTAAAGTAAATCTTATATTGTGGATATGGGATTTTAAAACCAGCTTTATATAATACACACTTGTAAAGCGCGATTTTTCTCTGTCTATTCCTTTCAATAGATTCCTTTTCCTTTTTGCTTAAATCATCATTTTGCATAAAAGATTTATCAAATATTTTAATATTTTTAAATGCCTGAACAAAATTTTGTCCTTGCCCTTCTAGTAAAGAATTTGAAATCATTCCAAATGTAATTTCCAGCATTTCATTTTCATAAAAGTTGTATTGCAATGCTTCAACGCCATCTTTCCCAATTCTTTTTGGAGAAGTTGAATATCTAACAACACAACTTTTATCTTTAAATTTCTCATAAATCGAGCCTTTATCTTGCTCGTTGCTAAAAGTATATTCGCCGTTTATATCAAAAACGATTTGTCCTATTTTTTCGTTTTGCGCTTTGTTTTTATTTAATTTTTCTATCGCTGAAATGATTATTTTAATTGTATTTGACTTGCCCATTCGTGTCATTCCAAAAAATGCGCTACGCCTTGCAATAACATCATTTGTCCTAAGATAAACCTCTGGTGCATAATTACCCTCCTCATCATAGGATTTGCTCGATGAGTAGCGTAGTTTGCCAAATTGTTCTCGTAGCTCATCCGCTTTTATTTCAACATTTTCGTTAATGATAATATCAAGCTGTTCTTTTTGTGGTTTATAGACTTTGTAATTATGCGCACCGATAAAATTCTCCATATCCGTGCCAAAGCAGAGATTTTTATCACTATCAAAGAAAAATGTCCCAAGCACACGACAACTAAGCCCATTCCATTGATAAAAAACCTTTGTATAAGCATCTGGCTCAATGTCTCGTTTGGATTCTTTTTTGGCAATATGCGCATCGGTAATGCTCTCTATAATTTCTTTTTTTTGTGGAATGTCTGCCGTGCCTATCACGCGGAGTAAAATCCCCTCTGTTTTATTCCCCGCAACTTTGTTGGTATAAATCGCCATCAAAAAACAGCCGTGCGGGACACCTTTTACAGCATTTTTGTGATGGTCATTAACAAGGACATTTGTAGTATCATAATTTAAATCATATAAACGCCCTACAAAATTTTCATCAGTTTTTATCGCCTCAAAAAAATTCTCTTTGGCTGTTTCTTGGCTTTGTATAGTGCTTAATAAATCCGTAATTGTCATATTTACTCCTTTTGTAAATGTAAAATTCTATCGATTTTGGTGGCTTTACCTTTCTTTTGTCCCCAAATTCGAGTAACTTTTCTTACGCCATTGCTCTCTATATCATCATCTATAATTTGTTTTAATTTTAGCTTACACCCACCATTTTGCATTATGTATTCCCAAGTTTTATGTGCTAAATTTATATTTTCCACATCGCCTATAACCACAAAAGCATTAGACTTTGGTTTTAAAATTTTATGCCAACTATTAAAAAGATTTTGCATATATTGAGCATATTTTTCAAAAGGTAGATTATCTTTTATGCCTTTAATTTTTTGTGTTTTTTGATAAATGCTGACATTGCTATCAACTTGTTTTGTATCCTCATCAAGCAGCCAAAGGCGAATCCAATTATATTTGCCATAATGAATATTTTTCAAATACGGCGGCGAAGTGATGATGAGCGAGATAGAATTTTGTCTATATTTTTTAGCGACTTTTGCGCTGCTTTTAATCGCATCAGTTTCAAAGCAAAAGCCCTTTTTATATTGCGATAAATTTTTAAGCACGTCATCTTGTTCTTGTAAAAGATGCTTTATTCGCTGTTTTAAAAGGTCAAAAACATTTTGTTTTGGTTTTTTAAGATTATGGGTTTTAATAAAATTTCGCACATAGTTTGGCGACATACTAAAAGTGTTTGGCATATCAATACTACAATAAATAGAAGTGCCATCTTTTCTATGTTTGCCGTGCATAAGTCCTGTTAAGATTCCTAAAATAAAAATATCCACCTTGCATTTTTTATTAAGATTTTGTCTCAAAAAAACTAGTTGTGGTAGTGTGGTGGATTCATCGTAGAGCATTTTTATATCGCTTGAAATGTCTTTAATGCTTATATTTGATGGCTTATATTGGCTTTGAAGTTCTTTTAGTCTTTTAAAAATATCTTGCTTGTTAGTGGGTATATTTACTTTGCTTTTGGTTAGACATATAGCAAGCGGATTTAAGTCATTGCCGATTCCAATCCTACCCATTCTACACGCTTCAAAAGCCGTAGTCCCACGCCCAGAAAATGGGTCAAACACCAACTCCCCCACATTTGAAAATTTATCTATGAAATAATGGGGCAAATTTGGTGGAAACATTGCCAAATACGCAGTCATTTGATGAATTTTAGAAAAATCTCTATATGAGTGTTGTTTATACTCACTTGCATTTATGGCTGGCATTCATCAATCTCCATTTAATTTTCACAATATTATATCACTTTTTATGCTAATATACTCAATCATTTTACTTGATTTTTATTGTTTTCT
>SPMW01000049.1 GCA_009827235.1 Candidatus Campylobacter infans
AAAAGAGCAAAAATTTACCCCGCCACTACCTTTGTTAAAAGATGATTTTAAGGATTTTGCGCCTATTTTTGTGTTGGCTAATTTAGATAAGTTTTTTACTTCTAGCATTTTTATAATCCCAGCAGACCAGCCCTTTATCAATGAAAGCACGATTTTAGCGTTATTTGAAGGCTCAAAAAGCGCGCAAATTTGTATAGGATCAAATAAAGACCAAACTCACCCGCTTTGTGGATTTTTTAATCCAAGCATTGCAAAAATAGCAAAAGAGCAAATAAAAAATCAAAATTACGCCATAAAAGATCTTTTAAAGGCTTGCGATACCAAAATAATAAGCTTTGATGAGAGCGAGCAGTTTATAAATCTAAACACCACAGCAGATATCTCCAAGGCAAATAATGCGCTAAATATGCGCTTAAAATACTAAAATTTAGACTTTATAAAGGCATTTTTAGCTACATTCTTGCTTAAAATTTTTTAGGATTGTGTATGAATGGGCTTGAAAAATTACAAAAAAATTTAGGCTATGAGTTTAAAGATACTAAACTTTTAGCGCACGCTTTGGAGCATAAAAGCACGCATAGCGGGCTAAATAACGAGCGTTTGGAGTTTTTGGGTGATGCGGTGCTGGATTTGATTGTGGGCGAGTATCTTTTTAAAAAATTTAAAAATCAGCATAACGAGGGCGATTTGAGCAAGCTAAGAGCCGCTTTGGTTAATGAAGCTAGCTTTGCTAAAATTGCTAAAATGCTTGAAATAGGCGAGTTTTTGCATATTTCGCCAGCAGAAGAGCGCAATGGAGGCAGAAATAAACCAAGCCTTTTAAGTGATGCGCTTGAAGCCACAATGGGCGCGATTTACCTTGAAAGCGGGCTTGAAGCAGTGCGTAAAATTTTTATAAAACTGCTTGAAAAAGAATACAAAAATATCGACACAAGCACGCTTTATAAAGATTACAAAACCCAGCTCCAAGAGCTAACACAAGCGCATTTTGGCTCACTGCCTAGCTACGAGCTAATAAGCACAAAAGGCCCAGATCATAAAAAAATCTTTGAAATGGCATTATTTTTAAATGGCAAACAAATCTCAACCGCACAAGGCGATAGCAAAAAGCAAGCCGAGCAAGCTAGCGCCAAAATCGCATTAGAATTGCTTTTTGCTAAAAGTTCTACTAAACCAAGTAAAATTTCAAACAAAAAAGAGCCAAAATCCACGAAAAATAAAGGCGCAAAATGAATACCTTTGGCAAAATTTTAAGATTAAGCACTTTTGGCGAGAGCCATGGCAGGGCGATTGGAGGCGTGCTTGATGGTTTGCCAGCTGGTTTGAAAATAGATTTAGCTTATATTAAAGCGCAAATGGCGATGCGAAAACCAGGCGGCAAATACGCAACCAACCGCAAAGAAGATGACGATTTATCCATACTTAGCGGGGTTTTTGAAGATAATGGCGCATTAATTAGCACAGGCACACCAATAGGCTTTATCATCAAAAACACAGCCCAGCACAGCGGGGATTATGATAATATCAAAGATATTTTTCGTCCAGGCCATGCTGATTATACATATTTGGCAAAATACGGCGTGCGCGATTATAAAGGCGGCGGCAGAGCAAGCGCAAGAGAAACGGCCATAAGAGTTGGCGGCGGCGCGTTTGCTGGGTTGCTTTTAGATGAGTTTGGCATAAAGGTTCAAGCTGGCGTTATATCAATTGGCAAAATCGGCCAAGCAAAGCACGCCCTAAGCGCGCTTGCAAGCGGTAAAACTAGCCAAGATTGCGATTTTAGCCACGCTGAAAATAGCGAAATTTTCGCCCTAAATCCCAGCCTTGAAAACGAGCAAAAAGAGCTTATTCAAAAGCTTAAAAATGAAGGCAAAAGCGTAGGCGCAAGCGTGATTGTGCGCATTAGTGGGCTATTTGCTGGGCTTGGCGAGCCGCTTTATTATAAACTAGATAGCCAGCTTAGCGCTGCGATGATGGGCATAAATGGAGTAAAAGCCGTAGAGATTGGCATAGGCGCGCATTCAGCCAAGCTTAACGGCTTTGAAAATAACGATTTTATCCAAAGCCTAAAATCAAGCAAGCAAAACACGGCAAATTTTAATCAAGCAAATGCCATAAATATCGGCAAAAATGCCTTAGGCTATGGTTTGGATTACGCTCCAAATGCTAGATTGCTATCAAATAACGCAGGTGGCGTGCTTGGTGGGCTTAGCAACGGCGCAGATATTTTTATGCTAATTCATTTTAAGCCAACGCCTAGTATTTTTGAAGATGAACCTTGTATAAATACAGCCGGCGATGATGATATATGCGCGCTTCGTGGCAGGCACGATCCTTGTATTGGCGTGCGCGGGGCAGTTGTGGCTTGTGCGATGGCGCGCTTAGTGCTTGCTGATATGCTTTTACTTGGCGCAAGCAAAAGCCTAGCTCAGCTTAAAAAGGCTTGGCGTTAGATTTTATTAAAATTTCGCGCCAAAAGCTAAAAGTTCGCAATTTTTTCTTAATTTATCCTCTTCTAAAATGTAAGCTGGTGTTTGAATTGTTTCATAAAACATTATTTTTCCTTAATTAAATTGCCAAATCATAACAAAATTAACACAATAATTCACAATAAGCATTTACAAAAAATTTTAAAAAAATAGTTACAATTATCAAAATTTAATAAACATAAGGAAAATTTATGAATAGAAGAGATTTTTTAAAATTTAACGCACTAAGCCTGGCAAGTTTAGGCATAGCCTACGCTAATCCTATGCAAAGCCACCACGCGCATCATAGCGTCAATCATACGAATTTAAATACTTCTTTTATCAATTTTGCTCCCAAAAATTCAAAGCTTTTAGATCCTAATATTTTTCCGCAAGGAGAAATGCTAAAAGCCTTACCTCTACTTCAAAATGAAAGCAAAAAGAGAAATTTTTTCCGTGCAAAAATTGACATTGAAGAAAGCGAAATAGAACTCATTAAAGGTAAAAAAACTAAATTTTATACTTACAATAGCTCAATTCCAGCCCCAAAAATAGAAGTTTTTGAAGAAGATGTCGTTGAAATCATCGTTAAAAATAAACTCAAAGAGCCTACAACTATACATTGGCACGGAGTTTTAGTTCCACCTGAGCAAGATGGAAATCCTCACGATCCCATTTTAGCTGGAGAAGAAAGGCTATATCGTTTTACAATCCCTAAAGACAGTGCAGGGACTTACTGGTATCATCCGCATCCGCATTTTATTAGTTCTAAGCAAGTTTTTATGGGTTTGGCTGGGGCTTTTGTAGTGAAGGCTAAAAAAGATGCTTTAAGCCATTTTAAAGAAAAAGATTTGATGATAAGCGATTTACGACTTGATGAAAACGCTCAAATTTCAAATAATCATCTTGCCGATTGGCTTAATGGCAGAGAGGGGGAATTTGTGCTTATTAATGGGCAGTTTAAACCTAAAATTACCCTTAGCACAAAGGAGCGCATCCGCATTTACAACGCGACCGCGGCAAGATATTTAAATTTACGCATACAAGGGGCTAAATTTATCCTTGTCGGCACTGATGGGGGGTTGATAGAAAAGCCACTTTTTAAAGATGAGCTTTTTTTAAGCCCCGCTTCAAGGGCAGAATTTTTAATCTCTGTGCCAGAGGGTGGCGAATTTAAGCTAGAAAGTCTTTATTATGATAGGGATAAAATGATGGTAAAAGAAGAGCCTAGCACACTTTTTCTAGCTGATATTAGTATAAAAAAAGAAAATATAAAACTTCCAAAAGCTTTAAAACAATTCAAGCCTTTAGAAGAGCCTAAGGAATTTAAAGAAGTGATTATGAGTGAAGATCATACGCAAATGCACGGCTTGATGAAAAAAGGCGAAGAGGACTTAAAAAAGGCTTTAGCTTCGATGTTTTTACTCAATAATAAAATTTATGATTTAAAACGCATTGATTTAAGCTCTAAGGTGGGGGTTGTTGAAGATTGGATTATTATTAACAAATCTCATATGGATCATCCTTTTCACATACACGGGACGCAGTTTGAGCTTATCTCATCAAAACTAAATGGCAAGATTAAAAAAGCCGAATTTAGAGCCTTAAGAGATACGATTAATGTCCGTCCCAATGAAGAATTAAGACTTAGAATGAAACAAGATTTTAAGGGGCTTAGAATGTATCATTGTCATATTTTAGAACACGAGGATTTAGGTATGATGGGAAATTTGGAGGTTGAAGATAATGGTAACGATTGAATTTTTAGGACCTATCAATAAGCCAAATTTAAAGCTTGAAATCTCTTCTTTAAAAGAGCTTAAAGAAATTTTAAAGCAAGATGAAAGCCTGAAAGAGTGGCTTGAGCTTTGTGCGGTTTCTTTAAATGGCGTTATGGTTTTTGATGAAAATATCAGTTTAAAATCAGGGGATACAATCGCCCTTTTACCGCCTAGCAAATTTTAAAGAAAGAAATTTTAAAGAAAGAAAAACCATGCAAACTTTAAATAAAACC
The DNA here is from genome assembly GCA_009827235.1 of Candidatus Campylobacter infans. Classification (GTDB taxonomy): domain Bacteria; phylum Campylobacterota; class Campylobacteria; order Campylobacterales; family Campylobacteraceae; genus Campylobacter; species Campylobacter infans. The sequence continues at coordinate 4,483 of SPMW01000049.1, forward strand.
CCAAAATGCTTGGCGTTATTTAGTGGCGGGCTTGATAGTATGCTAGCCATAAAGCTAATTAGCGCGCAAAATATCGCCGTCCATGCTGTGCATATTGATATTGGTTTTAGCGATGATGAAAATGTGCTTAATATAATGAAAGAGCGCGCAAAGATGGCAGGTGCTAGCTTTGAGCGTATTGACGGGCGTGAGCGGTATTTACACGAGGTGCTTTTTAGCCCACAATTTGGCTATGGCAAGGCCTTTAATGCGTGTATTGATTGCCACGCTTTTATGTTTAGGATGGCGATTTCTTTGCTTGAAAAATACGGCGCTAGTTTTGTGATTTCAGGCGAGGTGGTAGGTCAGCGTCCAATGAGCCAAAGAAGCGATGCGATGGTAAATGTAAAAAAGCTAGCAAATGACGAATACGATGTAGTTTTACGCCCATTGTGTGCTAAGCTCTTAGCGCCTACAAAACCAGAGCGCGATGGCCTAGTCGATAGAGAAAAATTACTTAGCATCAATGGACGCAGCCGAAGCATTCAGCTTAGCCTAGCAAAAAGCTATGGATTTAGCGAGTGGGCAAGTCCTGGCGGGGGTTGTGCTTTTACGGATGCGAATTTTGCCCTAAAACTTAAAGATTTTACCGCCCACGAAATGAAAAGTGATGAAAATTTTAAGCCAAATTTTAAAATCCCAAGCAATCAAGGCATTTTAACAAATATCAAAAAGCGTGGCGTTTTAAGTGCTGATGATAGCAAAATAAATGCGCTGGATTTACAATGCTTGCGCTATGGCAGGCATTTGCGCTTAAATGGCGGCGCAAAGGTGATAATCGGGCGCGATGAGAGCGAAAACGCCAAACTTAGTGCCATCAACAATCCGCGCTTTGAAAAGGTTTGTATTCAAAACTTAAAAGGCGCGCTCGTGCTAATTAGCAAAAATGCCAGCGATGATGATATGCGCGAAGCCGTGCGCCTTGCGCTAACTTATGCTAAAAGCGAGCCGGGCAAGGAATACAAGGCAAAAATCGGCGATAAAGAATTCAGCCAAAAAGCATTTTTAAGCAAAGAGCAAGCTAGAAAATATTTTGTGATTTGATATTTTGATATTTGATAATGAGTTTTTTTGTGTGAGTTTTGCTTTTTTTGTAGTGTAATTCTGCGCGGATTTTTTAAAATTTTAATTATTTTTTACTATTTTAAATTCTGCGCGGATTTTAAAATTTTAAAATTTTGATTATTTTTTGCGCGGTTTTATTTTTTTAAAATTTATTTTTATTTTTTTAAAATTTCTTTTAGTATTTTAAAATTTTAATTATTTTGGACTATTTCAAATTCTGCACGGATTTTAAAATTTTAAAATTTCGTGTTTATTTTAAAGTTTAAATTTATGATTTTGCGCTTTTGATTTAATGCTTTATCGCGCGTTTTTTTTTGCGCCCGCCCGCCACGCTACATTCTCAGCCACACACTGCTTTTTTTGTTTGCGCCAGCCCGCCACACTCTTAGCCACACGCTTTTACGCCACACGCACTGCTTTTTTGTGCCAACGCGCTAAACCCGCCACGCTTTTTTTGCTCTTGCTTTGCCATACTTTCAGCCTCGCGCTAAATGCGCTTGGTGCGTTTTGTTCGCTCATTATTTGCGCCATGCTTTTTGCGCGCCCGCGTTCAATTCACCACACCCACAAGCCAAGCCACCCAAGCATGCCACGCGTTTTTTTGTTTTTGTTCTCACGCCCACGCGCCAAGCCATTTAAACGCCACACGCACCGCATTTTTTTGTTACGCACATTAGTTCGCCTGTTTTTATGCCATTTGCCCCGTAAAATGCGCCTTCCACGCATTTTTTGTGTTCGCTTGCCACACTCTCAGCCCACGCACGCGTTTTTTGTTTGCGCCAGCCCGCCACACTCACATTTACACTTTTTTATGCCACACACATTGTTTTTTTGTGCCAACGCGCTAAACCCGCCACGCGTTTTTTGTTTGCTCGCTTGCGCCACATTCTCAGCCACGCACTTTTATGCCCTACACTAAATCCGCTACGCTCTCAGCCCCACACTTTTATGCTCCACGCTAAACCATCAAGCCAAATGCGCCCACCACGCATTTTTATTTTTATTATTTTAATTCCACACGGGTTTTTTAAAATTTTAAAATTTCGTGTTTATTTTAAATTTGTGTTTTTAATTTTTTATTTTAAACTTCGCACGGATTTTTTAAAATTTACTTTTAAAATAAGCATTTTTGGTTTTAAAATTTCGTGTTTATTTTAAATTTTAAATTTGAGTTTTTTACGCAAGCCAAGCCAAATGCGCCCACGCTAAATTTGCCAAACCCACAAACCAAGCACACCACGCGTTTTTTGCGTGTTGCGCCCATTCGCGCCTGTTTTGCGCCCGCGCCAAATTCGCCACGCGTTTTTTTGTTTGCGCCTGCTTGTGTGTTTTTTAATCACGCAAACCAAACTAAACCC
>SPMW01000050.1 GCA_009827235.1 Candidatus Campylobacter infans
GCAAAACTCTCCGCCATAACCAAGCAGCCGCACATAGTCCATAGGCTCGTATGCGGTTGGGATTGTGGAGATGATTAAGTCAAAGCGTTCTTTTACTTCGCTCAGTTTGTCTGTGGTGTAAAGTGCCTTTGCGCCAAGTTTTAGAGCGTCGCTTTCTTTGTTTTTGTTGCGCGCAAAAACGAAAACCTCAGCGCCCATTTTCAGCGCGTATTTTACCGCCATCACCCCAAGTCCGCCAAAGCCCGCAACGCCTACTTTTTTGCCCGCACTCACCTTGCTAAATTTTAGCGGCGAATAAGTCGTAATGCCCGCGCACAAAAGCGGTGCAACCTTGTCAAGCGGGGCGTTTTGCGGCACGGTTACGGCAAAGTCCTCGCTTACGACAAGGTTGTCGCTGTAACCGCCGTAAGTTGGCTCGTCCCCGTGAAAGCAGTCCTTGCAGTTGTAGGTGTAAATGGTGTTTTGGCAAAACTGCTCGTTGCTTGCCTTGCACGCCTCGCACTCGCCGCACGAATTTACCATACAACCAACGCCCGCATAATCGCCCACTTTGAATTTGCTCACCTTGCTTCCTACGGCGATGACGCGCCCTGCGATTTCGTGTCCTGGCACCATAGGGTAAATGCCCTCGCCCCACTCGCTTCGTGCGCTGTGAATGTCGCTGTGGCAAATGCCCGCAAACAAAATCTCCATCAAAATGTCGCGCTCGCCAAGTGCGTGGCGCGTGAATTTGTAGGGCGCAAATTTAGCGTTTTTATCCGCCACCGCGTAGCCTTTTGCGGCGATTTTCGCACCGCTTTTTGCTTGTGAAATATACTCTTGCATAAATGCTCCTTTATGTAAAAATGCGTAAATCAAATTTGGTTTTGACATTATAAAACATTACACCTAGTGTTTGTCAAGGGAAATTTTAATGCGCGCGCTTTTAGTAAAAATAAAACTTAAAATTTTAAAGAAAAGCTAATAAAATAATGCTAAATAGTAAAGAATTTAAAAGTGAAATTTTAAACCCTAACCAAAATTTAGGTTAGGGCAATTTAGATTAAGCTATGGCTTGATTAAGCATCCAAAGCATTTTTTCTAGTTGGGCGACTTTATCTTGTGCAAGATTTGAGGTTGTGGTGTCGCCATCTTTTTGAGCTATTTCATCAAGCTTTTTAAACTCAGCTAGTAAATACTCATAAGCCTTTTTTACATTTTTAAGCACTGCTTCTGGTTTATAATCGCCTTTTGCTTCAACTGGTGCTGATTTGCCAGCTTTTACTATATCATCGATATCATTTAAGGCTTTACCGCCGATTTGTAATGCGCGCTCTGCCATTTCATCAAACAATTCGCCCATTTCTTCATAAGCTTTTTGTGTGTATTCATGTACTGCAAAAAACTGCAAACCTTTTACATTCCAATGATAATCATGAAAAGCTATATAAAATGCGTGAGCTTCGCCTTGAAGTTTGTTTAGTTGAGTTACAACTGATTTCATTTTTTCTCCTTTAATTAAAATTTCAAAATGATACTCCATTTGCCTTTAATATTTTATAAATATTGTGAAAACAAAATAGCATTTTCTTTTGTTAGGCAAGGTATATTTTTTATTACCGGATACACCAGCAAACACTCTTTACAAAAGTAATTTTTGTGTTTTAAAATCAAGCTTTCGTGGCATACCGGACAAGCAAAACTAGGCTCGCTATTAAAATTTTCTTGCTGATTTTTTTCTATTATCATTATTGCTGATTGATTTGAAAATGTGCCGATTGGATATAAATCATACTTAATAATTTTGCCCCCCCCCCCAAAGCTTTTTAGCAAATTTTGAGCAGTATTTTTTAAGTTAGTAATGTATTTGTGCTTTTTTATATTTGCCTTTGTTTTGGCATTGCCAAGCTCGTAACTAGGCTCAATAAGTATTAAGTATTTTTTTGTGATTCTATATAATTCCTTGATGATATTTTCAAGCTCATTTGTATTTGGTTCTAATGCATGAGCTGTATAAATTACATCAAAGCAATTATCTTTAAAAGGCGTTTTTAAAAGATTAGCCACGAATAATTCACAATTTTTATTATGCTTTTTACAAAATTTCTTAGCTTGTTTGATCCTCGATGGAGCCAAATCAAAACCATAAATTTTTGCATTTTTATTTTCTAATTTATCCATAAGTGGGCTTAATGTTGTTGCTTCGCCTACGCCTGCTTCTAAGATGTTTTCGTATTTGAGGGCGTTTATTTCATCTGCTAAATAACTTACATATTTATCAGTAAAATCTTGTGCTAGTAGCTGTGTTTGCTTGCCGTTTATATGATAATTGTTTGATTTTTTATTTGCTTGGTAGCCTTTAATATACGAACCTGCTTGTAAATCATAAGATGCTAAAATAGCATTAATTGAGTTTTTATCTGTGTTGTTAGTTTTTCTAAAATACTCCATAATATTTACATTTTGATTGTATAAATCCTTTAAACTCATCTTTTGTCCTTAAAAATTATTTTGCTCTAAATTTTGTCGTAATAGCAATTTTGCTAGCTCTACGCCTGGCTGGTTGTAGGTATTTATGCCAAGCATCAAACCAGTTGCACTAGTAAGCAATTCATAATAATACACCAAATATCCGCTATGCCACGCATCTAAGCTATCAAGCCTAATTTCATCTACGCTAATATTTTCGCTTTTTAAAGCCTGCATTGTCGCGCGAGCTTGCGCATTTAGCACGCTTGCGATCTCTAAATCATTTGTAAAATCACAGCTTTGTAAGCCATCTAGGCTAAGGTTGCTTAATTTTAAATTTTGATCTTCGTGCTTTTTAGCCGTTATGAAAGTAACGGTTTTATCCTTAGCGCCCTCCATTATAAGCTGTAAAAACGAATGTTGATCTTTTGAACCAATCAAACCCACAGGCGTTAGCCCAACGCGCTTATAACCGCGTTTTTTGCCCAAACTCTCAGCCCAAAGCTGCACAAACCAATCATTAAAACTAGCCAAGCGACTAGAATAACTAAAAAGCACATTTATTTTAGCCGTTTCGTGGCGCGCGTAATGATAGGCTTTTTGTAAAATCGTATCATCATCGCCACCAAGATGCTGAGCCTTACAAGCCATCGCGCCATTTAAAATTTCACTAACATCCACCCCGCTAAGCCCAAGCGGCACAAGCCCAACAGCAGATAGCACACTAAAACGCCCGCCTACATTTTTTGGTATGTTAAAAACGCGGATATTTCGTGCTTTTGCGTAAATTTCAAGTGGGCTATTTGGATCGCTTATTATTATAAAATTTTCAAAATTTACTATTTTAAAACGCTCTAAAATACATTTAAAAATACTAATTGTCTCAATCGTGGTGCCTGATTTGCTTGAAATAATGAATATAGTATCATCTAAGCTAATTTTATTTAAATTAGAAGCTATTAAAAAAGGATCTAAATTATCAAAAAATATAAGATTTTTTTGGCCATGAGCAAGCATTTCATAAATAGCCTTTACTCCAAGAGAACTACCGCCAACGCCGACTAATGCGATGTTTTTAAAATTTGGCAAAGATTTTTTTAATTTGCTTATTTGCTCTATTATGCCATTTGAAAGAGCTGGTAAATCATAATAGCCAACCAGCTCTTTTTCATCATTCATTCGCCTTGCAAAAGACGCTATATGCTCGCTTTGGGCGAGTTTAAAATGTAAAATATTATCAACCAAAATTTACCTTAAAAAAAATGCAAAAGTATAGCATAGCTTTAAAATTTTACAAAAAATTTTAAAATATACTATTTTAATTTATATTGACAAACTCTAAAATATCGGTTATAATCCGCCACACTTAATAAACATATATTTATTAAGTATATTTTAAACCAAGGAGCAAAAATGGCTACTTTAACATCTTGTACTAGATTAGATCCAATCGATAAGGCAGGGCTTGAAGCCCTTAAAAAAGCAGGTATAGCAAACCCTGATGTGATAAAAACCCTTAAATGCCGCACAGTAGCTGCTGGCAAATTTCGCCACGAAAACTACATCCGCAACCTGCCAGCTTATATAGTAGATGAACCGCCTGTGCTTTTAGGCGATGATACTGCGCCAAATCCTAGTGAGGCTGTGCTAGCAGCACTTGGCAGCTGCGTGGCTGTGGGCATTCATGCAAATGCCATAGACAAAGATATAGTAATTACCAAACTTGAATTAGAGCTTGAGGGCGATTTAAATATCACTGCTGTTTGGGGAACGGGAGATTTAGATGAAAATAAACCGCTAGGCTTTACAGATGTGCGCATAAAAGTGGATTTACAAACCAACAAAGACAAGGCCACAAATGACGAGCTAATCGCGCATGCTATTAAGTATTCGCCAGTAGCAAACACCCTGCTTCGCAAGGTAAATGTAGAAATAAAATAAGGATAAAAAATGCAAACCCTACAAAAACTAGTCCAAAAAATAGATAAACAAGGCTATTATCCAAAAGAGCAAATACAAGCCCTAGCAAATGATGGATTTTTCGCCGTCTTAGAGCAAAGAAGCGATATTTTTAAAGCCATAGAAAATATAAGTAAAATTTCAAATATTTGCGGGACGACTGGTTTTTGTATGTGGTGTCAATTTGCTTTAATTTGGTATGTTTTAAACACTAAAAACTTAGAGCTAAAAGCTAGGCTCTTGCCAAAGCTTAAAAGTGGCGAAATTCTTGGCGGGACGGCATTAAGCAATCCTATGAAAAACTTTGCTGGCATTGAAAAAAATCACCTAAAAGCCAAAAAAGTTCAAGGCGGATACATAATAAACGGCACCCTACCTTGGGTTTCAAATATCGAGCAAAACTCAGCTTTTGGAGCCATTGCTTTATTGCCTGATGAAAAACCTGTAATGGGCGTGATATTTTGCGATGAAAGCGTAAAACTAAGCGCGCATATAAAATACGCCACGCTTGAAGGATCAGCGACTAAAACCATAGCTTTAAAGGATTATTTTTTAAAAGATAGCGATGTTTTAGGCGGTGATGATATTTATGAGTATTTAATAAAAATCACGCCCGGATTTATCTTGCTTCAAGCTGGCATCGCAGCTGGCATAATAAATCAAAGCCTAGAATGCATACAAAAATCACAATTAACACACGCTCATATAAATGAGTTTTTGCCGTATGATTATGAGAGTTTAAAGGCTGAGTTTTCTAAACTTTTAGAGCTGACAAAAGATGCTAGCAAAAACATTGAAAACCCAGATCCAAAAAGCATTTTAACCCTAAGGCTTGATGCTTCGCTTTTAACGCAAAAAATCACCGCAGCGGCCGTGCTTTTTAGCGGAACGATGGGATATTTAGCCGATGCAAAACCACAAAGATTACAAAGAGAAGGAAATTTTGTCTTAATCGTAACGCCAAGCATTAAGCATATTTTAAAAGAATTAAAAAATATAGAAAATGGCGATGGTTGTATAAATAAATGGAAAAGGAAAATAGCATGAATAGAAGAAATGCTTTATTATTTTTGGCTGGTTTTATGGCATTTTACGCTAGTAAAACCCTAGCCAAACAAAACTCAAATTTTAAAATTCCTATAAAAATCGGCTTTTTACCCATAAGCGATCATTTAATAATCATCGCAAAAGAGCTTTTTGTAAGCCAAAATTACGAGCTTGTAGGCGTGAAATTTTCAAACTGGGCTGATATTAGCGAGGCATTAAGAGCTGGCGCGATTGATGGGGCGTTTTTGCTAGCTCCGCTTGGGCTAAATCTAAAAGCTAGTGGCGTAAATATCAAAGCTGTTTTAAGCGCACATAAAAACGGCTCAGCGCTTGTAGTAAATAAAAATATAAATAATATAAATGATTTAAGCGGCAAAAAAATCGCCATCCCGTCACGATTTAGCATGCATTATTTTTTGCTAGATAAACTCTTAAATGATAATAAAATTAGCGCACAAATCATCGATATGGCACCGCCTGAAATGCCTTTTGCGCTTGCAAGCAAGCAAATAGATGCTTATATCGTAGCAGAGCCTTTTGGGCAAATTGGCGTAAAATTAGGCGCAAAAAATTTGCTTTTTAGCAAAGAAATAAAGCCAAATCATATTTGTTGTGTTTTAAATTTTAAAGATGAAATTTTAAACTTGCCAAATTTTAATGAAATTTTAAATGCCTTTAAAAACGCAGCCACTTTCATAGAGCAAAACACAAAAGAAAGCGCGATTTTAGGCAATAAAATAATGGCTCAAAAAGTTGAAATTTTAAACGATGTGCTAGGTAAAAAGCTAGTTAGTTATGATGATTTAAGTCTTAGCGAGCAGGATTTAAGCCAGCTAAGAGATTTTTTAGTGGCTAAAAATTTAGGTAGCAAAAATCTAGCAAGCCTAAATATAAAGGATTATTTGCTTTGAAAATTTTAAAAATTTTATTTAGCATAGGCGTTTTTATCGGCATTTGGGGGATGTTTTCAAATGAGCTAATTTCTAGCCCAAGGCAAAGTTTTGAAGCAATTATTGAGCTTTATAAGCTTGGCGCGCTACAAAATGGGCTTAAAGATTCGCTTGTGCGCTATATTTTAGGGCTTGGCATTGGCGTTAGTTTTGGCATTTTATTTGGCGGACTTTTGGGCTTTATGCCTAAATTAAATGCTTTTATTAGTCCGGTTTTGGATTTATTAAGGCCTATTTCGCCTATTGCTTGGATACCGCTTGTGGTGATTATTTTTGGCATAGGCGATAAACCTACGATTTTTATTATCGCTTATGCCGTGTTTTTCCCTGTGGTGCTTCTTAGCCTAAATGCCTTAAAGCAAGTCCCACGCGAGCTAATTTTAATAAGCAAAAATTTTGG
>SPMW01000051.1 GCA_009827235.1 Candidatus Campylobacter infans
GCGACAGCTATAAGCGATATTACGGCGTATTATACTGCCAAGGGCAAGTTTGAAAGTAGCGCGGCAACCAACTTTCAAAAGATTACAAACGCATTAGATAATACAGGTAAGCTTATGGTAAAAGGTGATAAAGAATGCGCAACTGTAACATTACCTGCTAATGCTATTGGCAATGGCGCCACTAACGCTAACGCCTCAGACAAAGTAGAACTCTCAATAGCTTTTACAGACAATGATCCTGTATGCAAACAACTCAAAAAACTCAAGAGCGTGTTAGCAATGTGCGGAGAAAGTGATAAAGCTACGGTTACCAACTGCAAAATCCAAATTGGTGGCTCAGGTGGCATACAATTCTAATCTAATTTAATTAAAATTTTAAATATTTATTTTAATTAAATTTTACCCCGTTAAATTTTAAAATTTAACGGGGTTTGTATTTTTATTCTTTAAATTTCTAATTTAAAAATCTTTAAATTTTAAAATTTCAAAATTTTTTAAAAACCTGAGCAGAATTTAAAATAAAAAAAGCAAAACCCACGCGGAGTTTAAAGCTAAAATCCAGCTAGTATTAGTATAAAAATAACTTTGTATTAAAATTTTATTTAATCTTTTAATCTTATAATTTCAGGCTAGTTTTGAAAATGCTTTTCATAACTTTTAAAACCTAAATTTTAATGCCGAGAAAACTATGAGCATATTTTTTTATCACACTAGTTTAGCGATTTTACCGCTGTTTTTTGTGCTATCTTTTGCTAGATTTGGGGCAAATAAATTAGCCATAGCACTTAGCATAATGCTTGGAATTTTATGCGGATTTATTTGCTTTAATGCCTTTTTTAGCATCGCAAACATCGATAATGCCAAGATGTTTTTTGAAATTTTTAATATCATTTTACTTTTGCTTTTGCCTTTAACTAATATATTTAAACGCGAATATTTCACGCTTTGGCTAAGTTTTTTATTATCGCTTAGTTATGCTTTTATTTACCGCGTTATTTCTATGGATTTTGCGATTTTCTCAGGCGATTTGCTTGATAGTTTTAGCCTTAGCAATCTTTTTATGGTGTGTTTTGGTTTTGTGCTTAGTGGGTTTGTATTTTTACTAATGCGCTCTTTGCTAAAAAACCTAGCAAAACCCGTTAAAATCATCATTTACGCGCTTACTTTAATCTTGCTAATAGCCCAGAGTTTGGGCGCATTTTTGCTAAGTTTAATGCAAGAAGGCATAATCCCAACCTACACAACCCTACTTTCATTTAGCGCAAAATTAATTTATATGAGCGAGTTTTTGCCGATAATTCTTAGTATTTTGTGCGTGCTTTGTGCTTTAATATCCCTAAAAGCTATGCCAGCATTAAAAAATTATAGCGACATCATCGCTTACAGACAAAGCAAAGCCACGCGCTATAAAATACTTAGAGAATGCGTATTTAGCGTGATTTTAGCAGGCATAATTAGCGCGATTGTTTTATTTTATTTACTAATAGCGTCAAAACCGCCAAAAATCAGCGAGCCAATCATAGTAGAGCCACAAAATGGCGCATTTATTTTTGACGCCAAGTCTTTAATGGACAATGATCTTCACCGCTACGCTTACATCACAGATAGCGGGCGCAAGATAAGATTTTTACTGCTTAACCGCTTTAAAGATAAGCTAGCTCCCGTGGCTGTTTATGATGCCTGCGCGATTTGCGGTGATATGGGCTATATTAAAAAGGGCGATGATTTGATTTGTATTAGTTGTAATGTGCGGATATTTTTGCCAAGCGTTGGCAAGCCAGGCGGATGTAACCCAATCCCGCTTGATTATAGTTTTGATGGACAAAATATCCGCATAAACTTAGATGAGCTTGAAAAGGGCGCGAATTTTTTTAGCGAAGTTGTAGAAAAAATGGTGCTTGATCCAGTTAGCCGCGAATTAATATCGAATAATTCAAAATTTAATTATTTATATTATGGGCGTATTTATTATTTTAAAAACGCGCAAAATCAAGCAAATTTTGAAGCAAATGCTAGCAAATTTGTAGAAATAAACGGCACATTAAAGGATTTAAAATAATGTTTTTACGGATAATTTTGGCATCTTTAAAACAAAATAAAGATAATAGATTTTTAGCCTTTTTAACTATTTTTTTATCTGTTATGCTAATAGCTTGTATGCTAAATATCACGCTAAAAATCGGCAACGAAATAGCAAAGCAGCTAAGAAGCTATGGCTCAAATATCGTGGTTTTGCCTCGCGCAAATAACCTTAGTATCGAAATAAACGGCCGCGAATACTCCCCACTTAAAAATGATGTTTTTTTAGAAGAAAAATATTTATATAAAATCAAAGAAATATTTTGGCGCAATAACATCACAGCTTATGCGCCATTTTTAAGCTTTAAAAGCGATGGATTTTCATTAGTTGGGACTTATTTTAATAAAAATATCAATATCAGCGATGAGCCAGATTTTAGGGTTGGGGTTGAAAATTTATATCAGTTTTGGGTGGTTGATGGACGCTATCCAAAAGATGATAGCTTAAATGAAGCCTTAGCAGGTGCTAATCTTGGGCTAAAAATCGGCGATGAAATTAAGCTTGGAGAATATCAAGTAAAAATCGTTGGAATTTTAAAAGAAAGCGAAAATGAAGCAAATAAAATCATCGCTCCGCTAGCTTTAATCCAAGCTTTAAGCAACAAATCAGGTTTAATTGATAAGGTTGAAGTTTTAGCAATGACAATCCCTGAAAATGACCTATCAATCAAAGCTAGGCGCAATATCGATAACTTAGATAGCCTAGAATACGATCTTTGGTATTGCTCAGCTTATGTAGGCTCAATAGCGCACCAAATCGAGCAAGAATACCCCAGCGCAAGCGCAAAAGCCGTGCTAAGCGTAAGCCAAACCCAAAGCCAAATAAGCAAAAAAATTCAAAATTTAATGGCCGTAATAAGCGTGCTTGCCTTGATAATATCAAGCATTTGTATCACAAGCTTATTAAGCGCGCAAATCAATAAACGCAAAAAACAAATCGGGCTTTTAAAGGCTCTTGGCGCTAGTGCTAGCTCGATTTATTTGCTTTTTGTGAGTGAAATATTTATAGTTTGCATTTTTGCTTCACTGCTTGGCGCGCTTGGCGGATATATTTTAAGCTTTCTTATAGCTTATAAAATTTTTGGCGCTTTTATAGGAATTTCATTTATGGTTTTGCCACTTAGTGTGATTTTTGGCTTAATTATTTGTATTTTTGGCTCAGCCTTGCCACTAAAAAGCGTCATTAAACTACTACCAGCAGAGGTGCTATATGGCAGAAAATAAAATTTTAAACAAGCACCAAAACAAGGCATTTTTTAGAAAAATAATTTTTAAAGGCTTGTTAAATTTAAGCTCGTTTGTGATATTTATTTCAATCTTACTTAGCGCGGCTGTTTGTTCGGCTTTTATAAATATCTACGCTGATATCGATAAAAAGGTAAGCAGCGAGCTTAATAACTACGGCGCAAATCTAATAATTAGCCCAAAAAATTTTGAAAATCCCTTTATAAATCAGCACGACCTTCAAGCCAAACTAAGCCAAATCTCCGCCTTAAAGCACAAAAGCGAATATCTTTTTGGCACCGCAAATATCGGCGTTAGCAAGGCTGTGATAATGGGCGCAGATTTTAAAAATTTACGCAAACTAATGCCGTATTTGGATTTAAAAGAAGGCACTTTTATTGATACAGATTTTGACGAAAATAACGCGCTAATAGGCGTGGATTTGGCTAAATTAATAGGCGCAAAACTAGGCGATATTATAGAAATTAGCCCTGATTCAAGCAATATTCATAAAGTTAGGATTAAAGGCATAGTTTATGATGGAGAAAAAGAGGATAATTTATTAATAATCTCCCTTGGCCTAGCACAAGAAATTTTTAATAAAGAAAATCAAATAAATTACGCCACAGCTATAATAAATGGCGATTTTGGCGCCTTGAGTGCGCTTAGCGCAAAATTTAGCGATGAAAATATTAGCTTTTGGCCAGTTAGTAAAGTCAGCAAAACGCAAGGCCAAATTTTAGAAAAAATCAATCTTTTAATGGCTTTAATTAGTTTAAGTATATTTTTAATAAGTTCTATTTGTATAAACACCAGCCTTTCGCAAGTTATGCTCGCAAGAGTCAAAGAATTCGCCCTTGTGCGCGTGCTTGGAGCAAGCAAAAAAGATTTATTTAGTTTAATTAGCACGCAAATTTTAATCGTGTGCTTTTTGGGGGCGGTTTGCGGTGCGATTTTGGGCTATTTTTTAGCCATTTTGCTTGGGTATTTGATATTTTCAAGTAGCGTAGATTTTAGGGTGATTTCACTTATAATCTCTGTGTGTTTGAGTATGATTTTTGCGGGGTTTGCGAGTTTTTATCCTATTAAGCGCGCGCTAAAGCCCGACCTAGCACAATTATTAAGGGAGTAAAATGGAAATTTTAAAATTTAATAAAATTTGTAAATATTTTGGCGAGGTTAAAGCACTTGATGATATAAGTTTTAGCGTAGAATGCGGGCAGTGGCTAAGCATAATGGGGCCAAGCGGTAGCGGTAAAAGCACGCTTGTAAATATTTTAAGCTTAATGGACGAAGCAAGTAGCGGGGAGTATGTTTTAGGCGGTAAGGACGCTAGCGGGCTAAATGATGAGCAAATTTTAGAGTTTAGGCGCAAAAAAATCGGGCTAGTTTTTCAGCAATTTCACCTAATACCATATTTAAGCGCGCTTGAAAATGTGATGCTAGCGCAATTTTATCATAGTTGCACAGACCTAACCCAAGCTAGCAAAATGTTAAAAAAAGTAGGATTAGAACACAGGCTAAATCATTTGCCAAGCCAGCTAAGCGGCGGCGAACAACAACGCGTATGTATTGCCAGAGCGTTAATTAACGAGCCAGACATAATAATCGCAGATGAACCAACTGGCAACCTAGATGAAGCAAATGAAAAAATCGTGCTAAATTTATTTCAAGAATTACAAAATGAGGGCAAAACGCTTTTGCTTGTAACGCACAACCCAGAGCTTGCCAAATACGCCAATAAAATCGTGTATTTAAAGCACGGCAAGCTAGAAAAAATTGAAAATTTAAGGTAAAAATAATGAAATTTTATTTATCTTTGGTGCTTTGCGTGCTTTTTGTGGCTTGTGGGAATGATCCTAGCAAACATCACCTTGCCTTAAATGAACCGCTTGGCTTTGATAGCGTTTTTGAGGCAAATTCTAGCAAACTAAAAATCACAAGCCAAGCCGATCCTAGCGGGCAAAAACAGCTGATTTTGTATTTTTTTAGCTCTATGTGCGATGGATGCGAGGCTATGGCGCCAATTCTTAGCCAAATCAACGCCGAGCAAAAAAATGCCATTGTTTATGGCATAATGACCGATTCTATGGGTTTTGATAAAGATTTGGCGCTTTTGGCTTTTAAAAAAATCAACTTCACCACAACAAGCGCGCCAAAAAGCGCAAAATATTTTAGCCAAATCATAGGCGGAGTTACTGGAACGCCGACTATTGTGGTCTTTGACGCAAACGGCAACAAGCAAAAAACCTTCATCGGCGTTATCGAAAAAGAAAAAATCCTAAGCGAACTTAGCAACAATCATAAATTGTAAAGTTTATTTTAATTTACCGCCCTTAATGCCTTTTGGCTATGCTTTTTTTGGTTTTATGCCTTTTGGCTTTAAGGCTGGCACGCATTTTAAAATTTATTTTAAGTAACGCTTTTAACACCTTTTGTCTTTATGCCACGCCGTTATTTAAAAGCAACCCGCGCCCAAATTTTAATCCACGCCAAATTCTCAGCCACAAACAAAAAGCAAATTTTAAAGTTTTAATTTTATTAAAACCCACAAACCAACTATTATTTAAAAACAAGTCCCGCAAACCACGCGCCACGCCATTATAAAACCCGCGTGCGCGCACACAGCTAGCCAAATTCTCAGCCACGCGCACGCGCCCGTC
>SPMW01000052.1 GCA_009827235.1 Candidatus Campylobacter infans
TCAGAGCTAAGATTAGCACTAGTTGCAATTAGTGGATTTTTAAAGTATTCAAAAAGCAAAAGATTAAATGAAGTAGGTGCTAAGAAAATACCGATTTTATCAAGATTTGGCGCGATTTGCTCTAAGTAATTTTTATTAAAATTTTGCCTATTTTTTTTGGCTAAAATTATAGGCTTTTGCGGGCTGTTTAAAAGATCTAACTCTGCTTGATTGAGCTGACAAAATAGCGCACTTTGCGTGCTATCTTTTAGCATTATGGCAAAGGGTTTGTGGGGGCGATTTTTCTTTTTTCTTAGCTCTTTTATGGCCTTATAATTTAGCGCATCCACGCACAAATGAAAGCCACCAAGACCTTTAATGGCTAAAATTTTGCCATTTTTTAGCGCAAGGCTCGCCATTTTAAAAGCCTGTGTATCGCTAGCTAAAATATTACCATCAAAATCCCTTAAATACGCCCTTGGCCCGCAATTATTACAAGCAATTGGCTGAGCGTGAAAACGCCTATCTAGTGGGTTAAGATATTCTTTTTTACAATTCTTACAAAGCTTAAAGCCGGCCATGCTTGTATTTGATCTATCATAAGGCAGGGCATTAATGATTGAAAATCGCGGCCCGCAATTTGTGCAAGTAATGAAAGCATGGTGATAGCGCGGGTTTTTGCTATCATAAAATTCATTTTTGCATTCATCGCAAATAGCAAAATCGCTTAAAATCGGTGCTATTTTTTTGGCGCGTTTTGAAGGTAAAATTTTAAACTCTTTGCTAGCGTTTTTTGAAATTTTAATCTCGCAAACGATTAAATCATCAATCCTAGCAAGCACGGGAGATTTTGTTTTTAAACTCTCAATAAAATCAAGGCAGTTTTTTTCTTCGCCAAAAATGCGTATTTTTACGCCACTTTCATCATTAAACACATCACCACTTAATTTAAAATTTAAGGCCAGCTTATACACAAAAGGCCTAAATCCAACGCCTTGAACCAGGCCAGCAACTGCGATTTTAAAAGCTTTTTTCATTAAATTTCTAAGGGGTAAATTTGGCTAAAAGTAGCTTTTGTGTGTAAAACGCAAAGCCGTGAGAGCGATTTTGCGCTAAATAAACTCCCGCATAAAATCTCCCCCTGGCAATCTAGCTCAGCGCGCAAAATATCGCACATATCGCCTATAAAAAAGGCAAGACTTTCAATTATCCCAAAAGCAATATCTTGCTTGCTTGCCCCAGCTAACCTAAAACTCATCGCACTTGAAATTAGCCCAAATACATCAAGTTCATTTTTGTTTATGAGCTTATAGCTAATCCTTACGCCTTTTTGCAAGTTAAAATCATCGCTAAGCTCTAATATTTCATCATCAAAATTTAAAATTTCTTTTATGATATTAAATAAAGCATAAAAAGAATTATTTGCTCTAATCTCGCCGGTTTTTAAGGTGAAATTTGCTTTAAAATTATTTAATAAAGTTTGATTTATGTTTTTGTAAATTTCATCAAAGCTTGAAGGCGTAGTGATTTTAAGCATTTCGTAGCATTCATTATTTTTAAAAACCCTAATAAAATCATCGCTAGTTTTGCTTAGATTAAATACTGCGCTAGTTTTATTTTCAAGCGATTTTTCAGCCAAAATCAGCTTTATTAGTTCGTTATTAGAGCTGGCTTTTTTTGGGCTAAAATCAAAACCTGAGTTTATTAAAACGGCCTTATTTAAAAGATTAATACTAAAAATTTCACTCTTGCTTTTAACGCCTAAAAAGGCGATATTTTCTAGCTTTTGGCAAATTTTAAAAATATTTAAATCCCAAGGCAATCTAAGATTAAAAGATCGTGGCGCGTTTTTATGATTTTGGCGGTAAAGCGCGCTAGTTTTTAATCTAAGCACAGGTTTTTCAAAACTACAAAGAGCTATTAAAGCACTTTCATCTGCTATGAAAATTTTAGCGATATTTTCAACCCTTACAGGCACCATATAATCACAAGCAAAATCCCCAAAAGCACAAATTTCTAAATCTTTATATCTTAATATCTGAGCGTTATTGAGCGTGGTTATGGCACTGTTTATAAAATTTTCATCGCTTCTAGCATTAAATTCATTTACTCCATTTTTCAAACAATAAGGCGTGATATTTTCACTCTTAAAATTGCTTTTTTGAAAAATATTTTTTTGCTCATTAAAAGCTGAAATTTCACGCTTAAAAACTTCGCTGTTTTCTAAAAAAATGCTATGTGGGATTTGGCTAATTTGCGAGTTTATAAAATTTTCAAGCTCAGCTGTTTTGGCCTTTACAAAAAGCCTAAAAATCCCATCGCCTTTGGTTATTTTGTATTCTAGCGCGCTATTTTTAGCCATAAATTCCAAAAAATCGCCAAAATAAAAAGCCTTAATATAAAAACAAAACTCCAAAATCATTTTTACTCCAAATTCCGCTAATACAATGCTTTAAGCCATTTTGATAAAATTTCATCGATATTAAAATTTGCCTTTTGCTCGCAGCTAAAACCAAGCTGGTTTAATTCATCTAAAAGCACTTTTTGCATAGTTTTAAGCGCATTTTTAGCTTGCGGGCTTAAAGAAAAACTCATAGGCTCAATGCGTTTTGGCACCACACCTAGCACCTTTACACTTTTTGGTAAAACGCCGGATAATTCGCACATTTGTAAGGTTTGGAGCATTTCAACCTCGTGGGCTGAGCCGCTCCACTTTATACTTTTTGGCATAGCATTATAATCAAAAAAATACACATCGCCAGCCTTGCTATCATCTGCTTCAATACAATCACAAACTATTAAATAATCGCTATTTGCAATAAGTGGCGTAAGCGCATTTGCCATAGTCCCACCATCAATAAAACTAAGTTCATGCAAAGAGCTTTTGAAATTAAAATTTTGACTTATTAAATTTATAAAATGCACGCCCAAGCCCTCATCGCCAAACATCACATTACCAATGCCAAGTATTAAAATTTTCATCTCTTGCCTTAAATTTTAAATTTTAAAGATTAATATGATCGTTAAAAACCGCCACCAAGCCTGCTTTTTTGATAGCTTGCTTCATTTGCTCTACGCTTCTTAAATCATTTATTTCAAATTGATCATCGCCGCTTTTTTGGCCACTATGCGCGCCTATGCCAGCACTTACGCCAGCACTAAGTTTAGTAATGCCAAAATGCATAGCGCCATTTCTAAATTTTTCATTTTCTCGCGTGCTTAGCGTAATGCCAGCATAAGGCGCAAAAAGTCTATAAGCGCAGATTATTTGGGCTAATTCTTGCTCGCTTACGCCTGATTTTTGGTGCGCATTATGGATAAATGGGCGCAGGCGTGGCACTGAGATTGAAATTTGAGCGTGCGGATATTTTGCTTGGAGCAAATGCGCGTGTAAGCCAGTAGCTAGCGCGTCTTTTCGCCAATCATCTATGCCTAAAAGCGCGCCAAAAGCCACACCACGCATTCCGCCCTTTAATGCGCGCTCTTGCGCGTTAAAACGATACGGGAAAATGCGTTTATTGCCATCAAGGTGAATTTTGGCATATTTTTTGGGGTTATAAGTTTCTTGAAAAACCGTTACAAAATCCACTCCATTTTTGCACAAATTATCATATCCATCGGTATTTAATGGATAAATTTCAACCCCAAGCGTGGCAAAATATTTACTAGCTTTTTTACAAGATTTACTAATATAATCAAGCGGGGTTTTGCTCTGGCTCTCGCCAGTTAGCACCAAAAGTTCGCACAGCCCGCTTTTTGCGATGCTTTCTAGCTCGGCTTGTAAGCCCTCATCGCTAAGCTGGGCGCGGCGGATTTTATTTTTAGAATTAAAGCCACAATAAACACATAAATTATCGCAGTGATTTGCTATATAAAGCGGAGTAAAAAGATAAATATTTTTGCCAAAATATCGCTCTTTACTTGCTTTGCTAGCTTGGGCTAAATCTTCAAGCAACAAAGCAGCCGCAGGGCTTAAAAGCGCTTTAAAATCGCTCAAATTTAACGCTTCTTTTCTAAATGCTTTATTGATTGCGCTTTTTACTTGGCTTTGGCTTATGGCGTTAAAATCGGCATTTTCGCACTCATCTAATACACAATTCATTATTTTATGATCGCTTTGTTCTTGATGGCTTAAATAGCTCATACAATCTAATAAATTTTTCATAAACACTCTTTTTGGTGGCCGATTTTACGCTATTTTGACAAATTTTGTATAAATAAGGCACAAATTTTAAAATTTTAAATGCGCAAAAAATAATTTCTTTAATTTTTTTTAATTAAAAAAATAAAATAAAAAAATTTAAATAAAATTAAAAAAATTTTGGCAAAATTACGCACATAAAATCACAAAAGGAGAAAAAATGGCAAACACAGTTACTCTAACAGACAACCGCACCGGTAAAAGTTATGAATTTCCTATCCTTGATGGTTCAAAAGGACCAAGCGTAATTGATATAAGTTCGCTCTATGGGCAAACTGGTATGTTTACTTATGATCCAGGCTATACAAGCACAGCAAGCACTAAAAGCGATATAACCTTTATCGATGGCGAAAAAGGCGAGCTTATGCACAGAGGTTATGATATCGCCTGGCTAGCTGATAATAAAAAATATTTAGATGTAGTTTATTTATTGCTTTATAAAAAATTGCCTACACAAGATGAATTATCTGCTTTTCGCACTGAGCTTAAACAACGAAGCTATATAAATGAAAAAATGATTAAACTTTTTGATGCCTTGCCTGATAAAGCACATCCAATGGCAGCATTACAAGCTACAACAGCGATGATGAGCGCTTATTATAAACGCGATATGAATATGGACGATATGGATGATTATATGGAGCTTGCTAAGCGTTTGGTGGCTAAAATTCCTACTCTTATCACTTTTTATTATCGCCATGTAAGAGGTTTTCCTAAAATTTACCCAGATTTAGATCGTGGTTTTATAGAAAACTTTTTATATATGATGCGCGCATATCCGCACGATAGAGTAGATTTAAAACCTATTGAAGTAAAAGCGCTTGAGGCTGTATTGCTTTTACACGCTGATCACGAGCAAAACGCCAGCACTTCAACCGTGCGCACAGTAGGTAGCACGCACGCACATCCTTATGCTTGCATAAGTGCTGGTATCGGCGCGCTGTGGGGACATGCTCATGGTGGCGCAAATGAGGGCGTGATTCGCCAGCTTGAAATGATAGGCACGCCAGAGCGCGTAGATGAGTTTATCGCAAAAGCAAAAGATAAAAAAGATCCATTTAGACTAATGGGCTTTGGGCATAGAGTTTATAAGAATTTCGACCCGCGCGCAAAAGTGCTAGGTAAATTACGCGATCAACTAATCGATGAAATCGGCATAGATACAAATTTAATAAAAGTAGCAAAACGCATCGAAGAAATAGCCTTACAAGATGAATATTTTGTAAGTAGAAAACTATATCCAAATGTGGATTTTAATAGTGGCTTAATCCTAAAAGCCTTAGGCATTCCAAATGAAATGTTTGCGGCGATTTTTGTAATGGGACGCGTGCCAGGCTGGCTAAGCCAATGGATAGAGCAAAAAGAAAACGCACCTGTAAAAATCACTCGCCCAAGACAACTCTACACAGGCCCTGTTTCACAAGCTTAAT
Source organism: Candidatus Campylobacter infans (assembly GCA_009827235.1). Lineage (GTDB taxonomy): Bacteria > Campylobacterota > Campylobacteria > Campylobacterales > Campylobacteraceae > Campylobacter > Campylobacter infans. The sequence goes on from SPMW01000052.1 coordinate 5,611, forward strand.
TCTATTAAAAGCCCGTTTTACGGGCTTGATTATCTTTGATGTTTATTAAAATTTACTTACGCTTATACCAAAATGCCTAAAACATTGTTATTTATAAAATTTTAAACTTATAGTTTTTTATATATTGCGTTTTAATAATTAGGATCTTGTCTATTGCCACTCTAAAATACTGCTGATTTTCCCATTGCTTTTTTTGCCAATTATAATTAATCTTTTTGTTATTTTACTATTTATTTGCGGATAATCTTTTTCATATTTTCTAATTGTTTTAAAATTTTATTTGCTTAATACCC
>SPMW01000053.1 GCA_009827235.1 Candidatus Campylobacter infans
TTTTATTTAAAAAAGCGTTACAAAATGAGCCAAATTTTAAAAACAAAACATAGCTAGAAATAATATTAAAAGCGTATTTAAAGGTATTGTATTAAAAATTATATTTACGGAATTATCCGCAAAGATAATTTTTAAAACAACGATTTATTCAGTATTTAAAAGCAATTACTAGCGCATTTTGTAACTATTGCGTTAAAAATTTTTTTCAAGTATTATCCCACAAATTTTTAATATTCTTAAACATTTTAACATTTTGATTATTTTTTAAATATTTAAAATTTTAAGAGAAAAAATGGGGAGTAAATTAAAAGATTTTTTTAACTATAAAGATAAATTTTGATTTTAAAAAAAGATAAAAAATTTTATATTAGAGTAAATTATGAAGCAAATTTTAAAAAGTTTTTACAAGCAAACTTTTTATTTTTTTTTAATAAAAAAGAAGTATTGAAAACATATAAAAATAAATCTTATAAGTTTTTAAAAGAATTTATAAAAATTTTTAAATCACGCTATGGCACATTAGAACAATTTACGCAAGGTTACGAGATAGATTTTAGCGCACAAACTTGCACGCCAGAGCGTTACGCAATCATTAATGATGATAAAGTAAGCGAGCTTATAGAACAAGTCTATAATAAAGCAAATCGCGCGGTAAGACAAATAAAAGAAAATAAAAAATTTGAGTTATCACGCCCCGAGTTTATAGAAACAATAGCTGGCACACTAAAAGCAGGCGATAAAACAGCGCACGAAATAGCCACAACTTTAAAATTAAGCTCAAAATACGAACAAAATTTTTTAAAGCCTATATTACAGCAAAATTTAGGCCTAAAATGGCAAACAACACAAGCCAAAGACAAAGGGGGAAACACGAGAGAATTTTACACTGCTTTATAAAAAAAAAAGGGGGGGGGGGGTGTAGTAAAATTTGAGAAACGCTTTACATAAAACAACGATTATATCAATGTTTAAACCTTTTCTCACCTTAAAAAATCTAAGCAAGTAGCTAAATGAAAAATGTTATTAAAATAGGCTTGCTTGCTATCAATAAAATATAAAAAATAAATGCTATAATTTTTACAATGATAAAATTACAGCATACAACGCTAAAATACCGTCTTTTTGTTTGTGTTTATAAAGACTAATTTTTATCTAAGCCCCTTTTTTATCAATCACTAAATTAAACACTATAAATAAATCTTAAATCCTAAAAGCACTATAAAAAGGACATTTTATTAAAAGTGTTAGTGCTGACCCGGGGCACCACTACTTAAATCCCCTATATATCGTTACTTCAAGGCTTTAATATTTTTTGCATTGAAGCTGCATATAAGCCGTAAAGCTAGATAATTTTAAGGGTTTTTATAACAATACGGTCAATTATAAAAACATTAAAGAATTTACCCGCCTTATTCTTAGCGGTTTAATGCTATGGTGTTTATTTAGTTTTTAAAGAAAAAAGCAAGATATATTTTTATTTATCCTTAAAATATCCATAAATTTTATAAATTAACCTTAACTAAACCAAAACTATGCTACACTCGGTGAATTTTTTGTAAATTTTAAAATTTTAAAATAGCGAAATTTATGGGATTTTGGCTTAGAATTAAAATTTCAACATTAGCATAAAATTAAAATTTTTAAAAAGCAAAATTAAAATTTTAATGCTAAAAATAAGCAAATTTTAAAACCAGCCAAAATTTAAGCAAAAAGGAGAAAGAATGCTTTTTAAATCATTAAAACTTGGGGATTTATGCTTGCAAAACCGCATTGTAATGGCGCCAATGTGCACATTTAGTGCCAAAGATGGCAGGCCAAATGCCTTTCACCGCACGCATTATGCTGCGCGTGCGCTTGGAGGTGTTGGAATGGTTATCATCGAGGCTACAAGCGTAGCAAAAAACGCCTACATAATGCCTAGCGATTTAGCACTTTATGATGAAAAGCAAACTGACGCACACCGCAAGTTAGTAAAATCCATAAAAAGAGTATCAAAAAGCTTAGTGTGCGTGCAACTAGCTCACGCTGGCGCAAAAAGTAGCCATAAATCAAATGTAAGCCCAAGCGGTTTGGCCTTTTCAAACTCTTTGCCAAAACCAAAAGAGCTAAAACGAGATGAAATCCACGAGATTATTAAAAAATTTAAAAAAGCCACTGAAAATGCCAAAAAAGCAGGCTATGATATGGTTGAGATTCACGCAGCGCACGGGTTTTTGATAAATGAGTTTTTAAGCCCGCTAACTAATCAAAGAAATGATGAATTTGGTGGCTCAGCTGAGCGTAGGGCGCGATTTTTAGAGCTTATAATGGATGAAGTGGGCGAAATTTTGCCTTTTGGCGTGCGTTTGAGTTGTGATGAATGGCATGAAGGCGGCAATGGCATAAATGAAGCCATACAAATAGCTAAAATTTGCGAGCAAAAAGGCGCACTTTACATCCACGCAAGTGCTGGTGGAGTAATGCAAAACCCTAGCAATATGCCAGAAATTAAGCCTTTATATCAAGCTCAATACGCAAAAGCCATTAAAGAAAATGTAAGCATTAGCGTAATTGCCGTGGGGCTAATAAACACTGCCACGCAAGGCGATGAATTATTAAATAATGGCTATTGCGATATGGTAGCTTATGGTAGAGAACTTTTAAGAAATCCAAATTTTGCTTTTATGGCAGCAAAAGAGCTAAATAATGAAAATTTTATTTTAAAGCCTTATCTAGGCGCATTTAAATAATGCAAGATATAATATCAAAGCTTGATTTGGGCGAGTTTATAGCTAAATTTAATACTTTTTTGGCGCGCCCAAAACCGCTTTTTATCCAAGGCGATACAAACCAGCACTATGAAAAAATCCTAGAACTTAGCCAAGTAAATCTAAAAGCTCCACAAAGCGTAAATAACCTAGATGACGCGCTTATGCGCCTTAGTAAGTTTGGCACGCTTCATATTAGCGAGCTTTATGAGTTTAGCAAAATTATCGCTTATTTTAATTATTTAAAAGCTCAAAATTTTGATCTTAAAATGCGAGCTTACCTTGATAAAATCATAATCCCAGAGCAAATTTTAGAGCTTGGAGAGCATTTTAGTGCTAAGGGCGAATTAAAAGCCAGCGTAGATGAGCGCCTATGCGCGATAAATCAAGCATTTGCTCGCAAAAAAGCCCAAATAAACGAGCTTTTACGCCAGGTAATTAGCTCAAAATCCCTAACGCCTTATCTTGTAGATACGCAAATCCACTATATCAATGAAAGCGAGGCCTTGCTTGTGCGTGGCGGCTTTATGCACGCATTAAAAGGGCAGATTATTGCGCGCTCTGCTAGCGGGTTTTTTTATGTCGTGCCAAATAGCATTGAAGCCCTAAAAAACGAGCTTAGCGCCTTAATGGATAAAAAAGAAGAGCTGATTTTTGAATATTGTAAAAAGATGAGTAAAATTTTTCATCAAAACTTAGCCTTTTTAAAATTTATAAATAAGGCTTTTGATGATATAGACGCGCTTTTAGCTAGGGTGCTAATGGCAAAAAGTATGGATTTGAGTTTTGTTTTAGCCGATGGTAGTAAGGATATAATTTTAAGTGAGTTCGCCCATCCAGCTCTTAGCGAGCCAAAGCGTGTAAGCGTGGAGTTTGGCACTAAAATTTTAATAATCACAGGCGTAAATGCTGGCGGTAAATCTATGCTTTTAAAAAGCATTTTAACAGCGGCCTTTTGTGCTAAATATTTGTTGCCAATGGCAATCAACGCGCAAAAAAGCAAAATCGGCTCTTTTAAACAAATAGATGCAATAATAGAAGATCCACAAAGCGTAAAAGATGATATATCCACATTTGCTGGGCGCATGCAAGCTTTTAGTGCTTTATTTGGCAAAAAGGGCTTGATAATTGGCATTGATGAAATAGAGCTAGGCACCGATAGCGATGAGGCCGCTACGCTTTATAGCGTGATAATCTCAAAACTTTTAGCAAATGATATAAAAATGATAATTACCACGCACCATAAAACCCTAGCACTTTTGCTTTCAAAAAATGAAAATGTCGGCCTTTTAGCAGCCTTATACGATGAAAAAGCACAACGCCCAAAATACGAGTTTTTAGCCGGCATAATCGGTAAATCCTATGCTTTTGAGACAGCTTTAAGATATGGCATAGCTGCAAATATTATCGCACAAGCAAAGCAAGTTTATGGAGAAAATAAACAAAACCTAAACGATGCCATAACAAAAGCCATCAATTTAGAGCTAGAATTAAAGCAAAAAATAGCCAAAAATGATGCTAAAAGCATTAAGCTTGATGAGTTAATTTTAAGCCTAAAAGATGAAAAAGAACGCCAAAATGAAACATTTCAAGGCTTATTAAACAAATTAGAACGAGAATATTATTTTGCCATAAATGAAGCCAAAAAAGCCGTAAAATTACAAGATGTAAAAGACGCCCAAAGAGCCATAAATAAAGCAAATGATTTAATCAAAGCCATTAATAAACCCCAAACCCAAGCACCACAGCCACTAAATCCTGGCGATAGCGTAAAATACGGCAAAATTAAGGCAAAATTATTAACCTTAAACAAAAACGAAGCTACAATTGACGCAAACGGCATAAAAATGCGCGTGCCATTAAATGCGCTCACAAAAGGCGGCATTAGCGCAGATACGCTCATCAAAAACTCCCCAAAAACACAAATAAGCGTGCAAAAACCACAAAATGCTAGCGTGATGCTTGATTTACACGGGCTAAAGGCTGATGAAGCCATAGAAAAACTTGATAGATTTATTTCAAATGCGCTTATTATGGGCTTTGATGAAGTTTTGATAAAGCACGGCATAGGCACAGGGCGTTTAGCTTATGTGGTTAAAGAGTTTTTAAAATCCCATCCTAGCGTAAAATCTTTTAGCGATGCAAGCCCGAATGAAGGCGGTTTTGGAGCAAAAATCGTAAAACTTTAAAATTTGCTTAAACTCCGCACAAATAATCGCAAAAGTTCTTAAATTTTAAAATTTTAATCTAGCGCGCATTAAAAGTTTAATTTTTATTTGATTGTGGTTTTATTGTATTTTGCCTGCTACAATAGGCGCCCAAAATCAAAAAAGGGAGTAAAAATGTCAAAAATAGGCATAATTTTTGGTTCAAATAAAGGCGATGCAAGCAAGGTGGCTGAGTATCTAGCAAACAAAGTTCAAGCCGATGTAATAGACGCAAAAGAGCTAAAAAGCGAGTTTTTAAACGAGCATGAAAAGCTAATTTTCGTGGCTAGCACGCATAAGGTTGGCGAGCTTCAAAATGATTTTCAACAAAAGCTTGATTTGCTTAAAGAATGCGATTTTAGCGGCAAAACGCTAGCATTAGTGGGGCTTGGCGGCTTAGAAAAGCATAGTGGGGAGTTTTGCGATGGCTTGGTGGAGTTTTTGCCTTTAATTCGTGGCGCAAAGCTTGTGGGCGCATACGGCGAGTGCGATTATGATTATAAACGCTCACTTGCTTTCATAAATGGTAAGTTTGTAGGGCTTGTGCTTGATATTAATACAGATAAGGCCTGGCAAAACCGCACGGATAAATGGTTTGATGGCATAAAAGCAGAGTTTAATTAAACTTATTTTTAACATTAAAATCTTATTTTCGCGCCTTTTCGCGCCCGAAATTTTAGAATTTATAATTCAAAATTTTAAAATTAATTGATTAAAATTTTAAAAGTAGGGCGCTTATTTTTAGCATTAAAATCTTATTTTCGCGCCCGAAATTTTAGAATTAATTTATTAAAATTTTAAAAATTTATAATTCAAAATTTTAAAATTAA
>SPMW01000054.1 GCA_009827235.1 Candidatus Campylobacter infans
GTGGCATAAGCTTTCTTTAATTATTATTTTGGTTCATACAATTAACAAAAATAAAGCTTTGCTCAGGTGGGAGCGCGTTAAAAACGGCATTTGCCAAGGCTCTAATCTCCCAAAGGGCTGAGGCCGAGCTTCTAAGATTTAAGAAATTTTGTAAAGATCTAGCATTTATGCTCCAAGTAAGCTCGGTTTTATAGCTTTCTGGCAGGCAAAATTTTGCTATATCCATAGCCACGCCCTCATTTAAAATTTTACGCAAATTTTCAAGGGCTAAAATGCTTGCGTTATCTACCATTTCGTTATTTGTAAGCACTAAATATTTACTAGCATAAGAAAAATCGCCCACTTTAAACTCACTCTCATTTCTTAGCTCTTTTAGCGTATAGCGCGTGGATTTTACGCTATAACTTGCCATTCTATGTCTGGCTAACTCTTGTAAGCACGCACGGCTAATGCCCTTAATATAAAAATTATAAAATAAATGCTCCAAGGTGCTAGAATGGCGCATTTTATTGCCCACGCGATCGATTAAATCGCAGTCTTTTGCTCCGCCATTATCGCCTTTATCAAAACTTTGATAGCAGGTGCGAATGGCGTTTGCGCCGATGATTAGCGGAGTGTAATGTAATAATTCTACTTGCATTTTGGCTCTTTAAATGTTAAATTAAAGCTAAGATTGTAGCAAAAAATAAGCATTTAAGTTTAATTTATGCTTAAAAACTTTTATTTTTTACGCAAAAATTGTATAATCGCGCCTTTTTGTATTAAAATTTTAAGTTAGATGGATAAAAAATGAATAAAATTTTAACCCCGCAAAATAGGCAAATTTTTTTCTTTATTGTTTTGGCTTACGCATTTAGCGTGCTTTGCAGGTTAGATTGGGTTTGGTGGGCTAGCGGTTTTGATGAGTTTATTTATAATGGCAAAATTATAATTAACACAAACGATGGCTATGCCTTTGGCGAGGGCGCGCGCGATATGCTAGCGGGTTTTCACCAAGAAGGCGATTTGAGCTATTATGGCGCGCCACTTTCTACGCTTGCTTATTTGATTGTAAAATTTACTCCATTTAGCTTAGAGGGCGTTATGCTTTATCTTAGCGCCGTGCTTAGTTCGCTGATTGTGATACCTTTGATTTTAATTGCTAAAACCCTTGGCGCGCCAAGGGCTGGGCTGTGTGCGGCGCTTCTTGCTAGTATAGCTCATAGTTATTATAACCGCACGATGGTTGGGTATTTTGATACGGATATGCTAAATATCGTGCTTGCTTGTTTTATTATTTGGGGTTTAGTTCGCCTAAATGCTTATAAAGACACCATCAGCGCGCTAATAGCTAGCCTTTCTATGCTAATTTATTTTTGGTGGTATTCATCTAGCTTTACGCTAAATGTAGCCTTGATAGCTATGTTTTTGCTTTATACGCTTATATGGCATAAGAAAGAAAAGATATATTATTTAACTATGATTTTAATGCTTCTAGCTATTACAAGCATTGCCATTTGGTTTAAAATTTTATTATTTGCGCTGATTTTATTTTTATACAAAAGCAAATTTTATCAACTCTCAAATAAACAAAACGCCATAATAATCGCCCTTGGCGCGCTGATTTTTGCCATTTTCGCACTTAGTGGCGGACTCAATCCTATTTGGTTTCAATTAAAATTTTATTTACTCCGTAGCACGCCAGAAAAAGACACTTTAAATTTTATATTTTTTAATGTAAATCAAACCATCTCAGAATCAAGCATTATACCTTTTGGTTTATTTAGTGAGCGCATTTCTAGCGCGCTTGGCGTGTTTGTTTTGTCTTTTGTTGGCTATGTTTTGGCTATTTTTAGGCATAAGATTTTATTGCTAAGCTTGCCTATGTGCGCGCTTGGTTTTTTGGCTCTTTTTAGCGGGCTTAGATTTACCATTTATGCTGTGCCTTTTATGGCTTTTGGGTTTGGATTTTTGCTTGAAATTTTAGGCTCTATGCTAAATGAACGAATAAAGCAAAAAAGCCTTTTTTTACTTATTTTTATTTTTATTTCATTTGTGCCGATTTTGTATTTACAAAGCAAATTTGGTTTAAATATTGAGTTTTGGTTGTGTTTTTGTTTATTTTTGTTAGCCTTAGTTTTTATGATTTTTAATTTTAGCAAGGATTTGGGCGCGCAGTTGATGTTTGTGGGCTGTATTTTTGCGCTTGCACCATCGCTTGTGCATATTTATTCTTATAAGGCTCAAAGCGTGTTTTTCAAAAATGAAGTAAGCGTGCTTGATAGCCTTAAATCCATTGCTGATCGCGAAGATTACGCGCTTGCGTGGTGGGATTATGGCTATCCAATAAGATTTTATAGCGATGTTAAAACCTTAATCGATGGCGGCAAGCATTTAGGATCTGATAATTTTGCCGTATCTTTTGCTCTAATTAAACCACAAAGACCCTCAGCAAATATCGCCCGCTTAGAAGTAGAATACACGCAAAAGAATTTACATGAAAACTTCGGCCTAAATCTCGCAAAAATTATGAAAGACTATAATGCTAGCGATGTAAATGAGTTTTTGCTAAGTTTAAATGATGAGAACTTTGCTCTGCCTAAAAAAACGCGCGATATTTTTTATGTTTTGCCAGATAGAATGCATTATATAATCCCCACTATTTCGCGTTTTAGCCAGATTGATTTAAAAACTGGCAAATCTTATGCAAATAGCCTTTTTATGGTCCATCAAAACGCTAGCCAAAGCAAGCGCGGCATCGAACTTGAAGGCGGTATGTATTTGAATAAAACGCTAAGCCAGCTAAATATAAACGGCAAAAATTTGCCCGTAAATACCTTCATAAACACAGAATATAAAGATGGTAAATTGAGCGTTGAGTATTCTAAATTTGATGAAAGAGGGCTGATTTTTGTGATTTATATGAGCGATTATGGGCGCATTTTAGTAATGGATAAAACGATGTTTGAGAGCGCTTTCGTTCAGCTTTTTGTTTTAGAAAATTACGATAAAAATCTTTTTGAACCAGTGATTGTAAAACCAGAAATTAAAATTTACAAATTAAAGGTTTAAGTTTAGTGATTTTTTAAAATTTATTTTAAAAAATTACTTTTATTTTGAACTTAAAATTATTTTGAACTTAAAATTATTTTGAACTTAAAATTTTGGTGTGGTTTTAAAATTTTATTATTTTTTGCGCGGATTTTTTTATTAAATTTAAAATTTCACACTGATTTTGGCTTTTAAATTTATGATTTTTTTTATTTTGTAGTCTAAATTCTGCACGGGTTTTAAAAAAAATTATTAATTATTTTTGCGGTTTTTTTTGCGCGGTTATTTTTAAAATTTTTACACGCATTTTTTAAGTCTTATTTTTTAAAATTTGCTTTTAGTATTTTAAAATTTTAATCAAATCAATTAAATTCATAAATTTAAATCAATAAGGAGATTTTTATGTTCCTAAACAAAAATATCATTTTATTGCTTTTAGGGCAAGGTTTTAGTGGCGCTGTTGTCTCTTTGCTAACTTTTAGTAGTGGATTAGCTGGAAAGTGGCTGCTTGATGGTATTTTGTATGCTAAGGCTTGTCTGCATTGTTATAATAGCAGTTTTGCCTCGCTTCCTATCTCTGCTACGCTTTGTGGAGCATTTATAGCTGTATTTTTTTCATCAAATTTAATGCAAAAATTTGGTAGAAAAAAGGTCTTTTTATATGCTTCTTTGATTGGTTGTTTGGGCGCTGGTTTTGCTATGTTTTCACTAGTGTCTGGGCTATTTTATCTATTTTGTTTTGCGACTTTTTTGCTCGGATTTTTTACTGCGCTTAATCAATTTTATAGATTTTTAGCTAATGAAGCTCTAAATTTAGCTACGCAAAATGACAAAAACAGAGCTACAGCCTTTGTCGTAGCAGGTGGGATAATGGGTGGTATTTTAGGACCAAATTTAGCAAACATCGGCACTTTGATATTTGATACGCCTTTTGTTGGCTCATTTTTATTTGCGCTTTTGCTTTGTGCTATAAATTTTGCTATTACTCTGCCATTAACGCTTACTTCACCAAATACTAAAAAACCATCTCAAAAAGTTCCTTTACTAACTTGCTTAAAAGAGCCAAATTTCATTCTTGCTACGCTAGCTTGCGCTTTTGGATTTGCATTTATGACGCTCATTATGAACGCAGCACCACTTGCGATGAGTGAATATAAATTTAGCTATGACGAAGCTAAAAGTGTGCTTGTGTGGCACTTCATAGCTATGTATGCACCAAGCTTATTTTTAGCGTTTTTTATGAAAAATTTAAGTCCGTTTAGGCTTATTTTACTTGGGATTTTGTTTTATTTGATTGCTGTTTTGGTAGCACTTTTTAGCGTGAGTTTTTGGGGATTTTGGGTGAGTTTAGTGCTTGTTGGTATCGGCTGGGCTTTTAGTTTTAATGGCGGAACATTTATGCTAAATGCCATAAACTCAGAGTATAAACTACGCTTACAAGGTCTAAATGCTATTAGCATTTTTGGAGCAAATTTGTTAGCAAGTTCTAGCGTAGGATTTGTGCTAGCAAGTGGTGGTTGGGAAGTGCTAAATTTGATTTCTTTTGGATTTATAGTGATATTTTTATCTATTATTTTCGGACTTAAAAAGATATGAGTTAAATTAAAGTAAATAGTTGGTATAATCCCCTTTATGATAGAACCAAGTAGTATAGAAAATTTAAAAGCCATAATAGATATAAGCGATGTCATAAGTAGCTACATACCGCTGAAAAAATCAGGTGGAAACTTTGTGTGCGTATGTCCATTTCACAACGATAAAAATCCAAAGCAAGCGCGGCATCGAACTTGAAGGCGGTATGTATTTGGATAAAACGCTAAGCCAGCTCAACATAAACGGCAAAAATTTGCCCATAAATACCTTCATAAACACAGAATATAAAGATGGTAAATTGAGCGTTGAGTATTCTAAATTTGATGAAAGAGGGCTGATTTTTGTGATTTATATGAGCGATTATGGACGCATTTTAGTAATGGATAAAACGATGTTTGAGAGCACTTTCATTCAGCTTTTTGTTTTAGAAAATTACGATAAAAATCTTTTTGAACCAGTGATTTTAAAACCAGAAATTAAAATTTACAAATTAAAGGTTTAAGTTTGGTGATTTTTTAAAATTTATTTTAAAAAATTACTTTTATTTTGAACTTAAAATTATTTTGAATTTAAAATTTTGGTGTGGTTTTAAAATTTTATTATTTTTTGCGCGGATTTTTTTATTAAATTTAAAATTTCGCACTTATTTACACGCATTTTTTGTTATTTTAAATTCTGTGCGGGTTTTAAAATTTAAAGATATTAAAATTTAAAGAATAAAAATAAAAAACCCCGCTAAATTTTAAAATTTAACGGGGGATTTAAAATTTTAATTTCAGGTGTTTAAAATTTTAATTTTAAATTTTAATTAAACCTGAAAACCAAAATTTAAATAATTAAATTAGAATTGTATGCCACCTGAGCCACCGATTTGGATTTTGCAGGTGTTACTAACTGTTGCATTTGTTTGAGTAGTATCTGCCCCACACATTGTCAGAATTCCTGGTAATTTCTTTATTTGTTTGCATACGGCATCACCATCTTTAAATTCTAATGTAAGTTCAACCTTGTCTGAGGCGTTAGCTGTATTGCCAGCAGTAGCAGTAGGCAATTTCACTTCTACGCAAGTCGTGCTACCCTTTACATTAAGCTTGCCATCTTTTGTAAGCGCATTTGTGATTTTAGTAAAATCGTTTTGAGCACCGCTTTCAAACGA
>SPMW01000055.1 GCA_009827235.1 Candidatus Campylobacter infans
TAGTGTAATGGCTTATGTTTCTTTATTTGTGCCTTTTGTTTTGGCTTATATCGCTTATGTGTAAAGAGCTATGGATAGGGTCAAAATCACAAAAGAAGAAATTGCAAACGATGAACATGCTATTAAGGAGAAAAAATGGAAGCTTTATTTTTATTAATTTGACCCCTAGTGATTTATCTTAGCTATAAATTCATTATGCTAAATATTAATCAATTAAAAAAAGATAAAAAATTATAAAAAGACTAGAGTATTTTGAAAAATAAACGATACAGTAGATGAATCTTTTCAAAATATTGCAATAAACCCAAGTTAAAGCTTGGTTTTTTTTATTCTCCATTGTAATGAGTAAATTTTTCTCTTAATTTTAAGCAAATTTTTCACAATTATTTTTTTTATTAATAAAATTGTAGTATAGTTAAAGCTAAGAGTTAAAATAAAATTAAGGAAGTTAAGATGAGTAAAGTAATGAAAACTATGGAAGGCAACGAAGCGGCGGCTTATGCAGCTTATGCTTTTACTGAGGTTGCTGGAATTTATCCTATTACTCCAAGTTCTCCTATGGCTGATTATACCGATATGTGGGCGGCTGCGGGAAAGAAAAATTTATTTGGTATGCCTGTTAAACTAGTCGAGATGCAAAGTGAAGCAGGTGCAGCTGGCTCTGTGCATGGTTCTTTACAAATAGGTGCTTTGACGACCACATATACGGCTTCTCAAGGCTTATTACTTAAAATTCCTAATATGTATAAGATTGCAGGGCAACTTCTTCCTTGTGTTATCCATGTCGCAGCTAGGTCGATCGCATCTCAAGCTTTATCCATCTTTGGCGATCATCAAGATATTTATGCCGCTAGACAAATAGGCTTTGCTATGCTTTGCTCACATTCTGTGCAAGAAACTATGGACTTAGCTGGTGTGGCACACTTAGCGGCGATTAGAGGGCGTGTGCCATTTTTGCATTTTTTTGATGGATTTAGAACGAGTCACGAAATTCAAAAAATTGAGGTTATGGATTATGCACATTTTGACCGCTTGCTTGATAGAGAAGCGGTTTTAGCTTTTAGAAATTCTTCTTTAAATCCTGAAAATCCCAAAACGCGTGGCACAGCACAAAATGATGATATTTATTTTCAAACAAGAGAATTAACAAATCGCTTTTATGATGCCTTACCTGATGTGGTTAATGACTATATGCAAGAAATTTCTAAAATCACAGGTAGAGAGTATAAGCCTTTCACATATTACGGACATAAAGAGCCTGAACGCATTGTGATTGCTATGGGGTCAGTAACGCAAACTTTAGAAGAGGTTGTAGATTATTTAAATTCAAAAGGTGAGAAAGTGGGCGTTTTTAAAGTTTATCTTTATCGTCCTTTTAGTCTTAAATATTTCTTTGATGTTATGCCAAAATCTGTAAAGAAAATCGCTGTTTTAGATAGAACAAAAGAACCGGGAAGCTTAGGTGAGCCACTTTATCTTGATGTAAAATCAGCTTTCTATGGAAGAGAAAATGCTCCGCTTATCGTGGGTGGTCGTTATGGCTTATCTTCTAAAGATGTCGATCCTGCGCAAATGTTAGCCGTTTTTGAAAATCTTAAACAAGAGCAGCCAAAAGATGGCTTTACGGTTGGGATTAATGACGATGTAACGCACACTTCTTTAAAAACAGGTGAGAAAATCGCACTTGGTGATGAAAGTGCTATTGAGTGCCTATTTTACGGACTTGGAGCTGATGGCACTGTGGGAGCAAATAAAAATTCCATTAAAATTATCGGCGATAAAACGGATTTTTACGCACAAGCTTATTTTGCTTATGATTCTAAAAAATCGGGCGGTTATACAAGGTCGCATTTACGCTTTTCTAAAAAGCCTATCCGCTCCACTTACCTCGTTTCAACACCTCATTTTGTAGCCTGTTCTGTGGCGGCTTATTTGGAAATTTATGATGTTTTAGCTGGAATTCGTAAGGGCGGAACTTTCTTGCTAAATAGCATTTGGAACGCCAAAGAAACTATAAGGCAGCTTCCTGATTTTGTCAAAAAAACTTTAGCGGAAAAAGAAGTGAATTTTTATATCATCAATGCTACTAAACTAGCCCGCGACATAGGGCTTGGAAATCGCACAAATACCATTATGCAATCAGCCTTTTTCAAACTTGCTAAAATCATACCTTACGAAGATGCGCAAAAATACATGAAAGAACTTGCGTATAAATCTTATAGTAAAAAAGGCGATGCCATTGTAGAAATGAATTACAAGGCTATTGATGTGGGTGCTAATGGACTTGTAAAAGTTGAAGTGGATCCAAATTGGAAAAATTTAGAAATTAAAGAAAAAGAAGAAGTTAATGCCTATAAAGGCACGGAATTTGTTGAAAAAATCGTAAAACCTATGAATGCGGCTAAGGGAGATGATTTGCCCGTGTCGGCGTTTTTGGGCTATGAAGATGGAAGCTTTGAGCACGGCACGACTGAATTTGAAAAAAGAGGCGTAGGCGTTATGGTGCCACGCTGGATTGAAGCAAATTGTATCCAGTGTAATCAATGTGCATCTGTCTGCCCTCACGCTGTTATCCGTCCATTTTTAATCAATGATGAAGAAATGGCAAAAGCCCCAAGAGGTGTAAAAGAACACGCTTTAGACGCTAAGGGGACTAAGGGGGAGAAATTAAGTTTTAAAATTCAAGTTTCTCCTCTTGATTGCACAGGTTGTGAGCTTTGTGTGCATGAGTGTCCTACTAAAGAAAAGTCCTTAGTAATGGTGCCTTTGCAAGAAGAAATGGACTTTGGAGAGCAAGAAAATGCCGATTATTTATTTAAGCAAATTGAATATAAAGATCAAATTTTCAGTAAAGATAGTGTTAAAGGCGCACAATTTGCTCAACCTTTATTTGAATTTCACGGCGCTTGTCCGGGTTGTGGAGAGACGCCTTATATTACGCTTATTACAAGGCTTTTTGGTGAGAGAATGATTATCGCTAATGCGACAGGTTGTAGTTCTATTTATGGAGGTTCTGCTCCATCTACTCCTTATAGAAAGAGTGTGAAAAACGGCTACGGACCTGCTTGGGCAAATTCTTTATTTGAAGATAATGCTGAATTTGGCTTAGGTATGAAAATCGCTACTGAAAACACAAGAGAACGCATAGAAAATATTATGAACGAAAATATCAATGCCGTTCCAAATGCCATAAGTGCCTTATTTAAAGAATGGATAGCTAATAAAGACAATGGGGAGCAATCTTTGCAAATCCGCGATAAATTAGTCCCTTTATTAGAACAGCATAAAGATATCAAGGGCGTTAAAGATATTTTAAATTTAAAAAGCTTTTTAATGAAAAAATCACACTGGATTTTTGGTGGGGATGGCTGGGCTTATGATATAGGCTATGGAGGGCTTGACCATGTTTTAGCAAGTGGGGAAAATGTCAATATTTTAGTTATGGATACGGAAGTGTATTCTAATACTGGCGGTCAAAGCTCTAAATCTTCACGCACTGGAGCCGTAGCACAATTTGCCACCGCTGGCAAGCCTGTGCAGAAAAAAGATCTAGGGCAAATCGCTATGACTTATGGTTATATTTTTGTTGCACAGGTTAATTCAAGTGCAAATTATAATCATCTTATTAAGGTTTTAAAGGCTGCTGAGGCTTATGAGGGACCTTCTTTGGTGATAGCTTACTCTCCTTGTATCGCACACGGGATTAAGGGTGGGCTTGGCTACTCTGGTGAGCAAGGCGAATTAGCTACAAAATGTGGCTACTGGCCTCTTTATACCTTTGATCCGCGTCTTGAAGAAGAAGGGAAAAATCCTCTCACTATGGTAAGCAAAGAGCCTAATTGGGAGCTTTACGAGCAGTTTTTGATGAATGAGGTGCGTTATAATTCTTTGAAAAAAGCTAATCCACAACACGCAAGTGAGCTTTTCGAGCGTAATAAAAAGGACGCTCAACGCCGTTATAGACAACTCAAACGCATTGCTATGGCTGATTATAGTGATGAAAAGCAAGGCGAGTGAGGACTATTTTTTGTGCGTGTTTGTTAGGGTTTAGCTTGCACGCACAAGATTTACAAAATAAATTGTTAAATTTGCAAAATCCATTCTTAAATCCTACTTTAGAACAAATGGCAAAGCTAGAAATTCAAGCCATTTTTCCCCAAAAAGTGAGAATTAATAATAAATGGTATAAAGAAAATGACCTTATTCATAATGCGATTTTAAGGCGTATTGACGCAAGAAGCGTTATTTTTGAATATGATGAACAAAATATTACTTTAGAGTTTAGGCAAAATGCTAAGATTTTTATTGATTAATTTGTTTTTTTGTTCGATTTTTTATGATATGGACTGCAAAAAAAAGACTTTTTGATATTCACATTAAAGAAAGTTTAAGTATAGAAGAAGCACTTGATGAGCTTGCGAGCTATTGCACTTTTAGCATAGTTGTTAAGGATGAATTGGCTAAAAACGAACTAGGAAAAATGCAAAAAAGTCTTTACATTAGCCAAATGACTTTGGAGGAAATTTTTAAGCTTTTGCTGAAAGAAAATAATTTAAATTATGAATTCAATGGCAAGATTTTAAGTATTTGGGGAATTTCAACGCAAATTTTTAAGTTAAGTTATATCACTTCCGTTCGCGAGGGACAAAGCATTATTAAGGCTTCTGTGGATTCTAAGCCCAGACAAAATGAAAATGATTTAAGTGATGAGAGTAATGATAATATGATTAAAAGTATGGAAAAATTTGACTTTTGGCAAAATATAGAAAAAGAAATCACTGCTTTATTAGAAGCTTATGGTGAGGTAAAAATGCCTATTATCAATGCAAATGCTGGCATTATCATCGTTACAGGCACACCCATACAGCTTAAAAAGATAGGAGAATATATCACTAAGCTTGAAAATAGACTTAAAAAACAAGTGATTATTGATGTTAGCATTATTGCTGTGAATTTAAATGAAAATCACTCAAGCGGTATTAATTGGCAAAATTTCAATCTCGATTTTGCCAGCACTACGCAAAATGGGCAAAATTCTTTTATCCAGCTTCAAAGCGGGCAAGGTTTTGTGAAAAATTTAGGTTTAAGGGCGAATATTAATTTTAATTCTGTTTTGAATTTTCTTTCGCAAAATGG
>SPMW01000056.1 GCA_009827235.1 Candidatus Campylobacter infans
TGTTTTTAATAGAAGAGCCGATGGCAGCAGCGATTGGGGCTAATTTGCCTGTAATGGAGGCACAAGGTAGCCTGGTAGTAGATATTGGTGGCGGAACGACTGAGATTGGCGTAACTAGCCTTGGCGGTTTGGTGATTTCAAAAAGCATTCGCGTAGGCGGAGATAAAATAGACGCTGCCATAGTAAATTATGTAAAAGAAAAGCATAATTTAATAATCGGCGAGCGCACAGGCGAAGAGATAAAGATTAAAATTGGGTGCGCTGTGCAATTACCAAAAGAACTAACAATGAATGTAAAAGGACGCGATCAAATAAGCCGTATGCTTTCAAGCATGGAACTAAGTAGCGAAGATATAAGAGAGGCCATCCAAGAACCACTTAAAGAAATAGCTGATGCTTTAAAATTTGTGCTAGAAAAAATGGCGCCAGATCTCGTGGCTGATATATTTAAAAGCGGAGTGGTGCTAACTGGTGGTGGCGCGTTGATTCGCGGGCTAGATAAATATTTGGCTGAGATTGTTAAGCTACCTGTTTATGTGGCTGATGAACCGCTTTTAGCCGTGGCAAAAGGCACAGGCAAGGCACTTGAAGAAATAGCTATTTTACAAACCTTAGCAAATGGAGATTAAAATTTATAAGCGATTTAGGTAGTGGTTAATGCGGGGAAAGTTTAAGTTTTTATTATTATTTGCGTATGTGATTTTAATATCATTTTATGCTAGTGATACCTTAAAAAAAATCTTTTTAGATAGCACAGATGATGTAATAACGACTTTTTATTCTTTTTTGGATTATTCTAAAAATACAATTGCCCAGCACATCGATCAAGCCGAACAAATAAAAATTTTACAAGAAAAAAACGAAGAATTACAAGAGCGCGCAGCCTTGCTGATGGCATTTGATTATGAGCTTAATGATTTATTAGCAGATAATAATTCAACGCTGTTTAAGCCTTATGCTAAGCTTGTGCGCGCTATGAGTTATGCAAAAATCGGCGATAGCAATAAAATTTGGATAGATTTTAAAGATTATAATGCTAGTAAAATTTATGGCCTAATGCATAAGGGCGTAACGGCTGGGATTGTCATAAACGATACTGGCAGGCCACTTGCTATTTTACAAAACGACCCAAAAAGTAGCTTTGTGGTTTATATTGGCGAGCGCAAAATCCCAGGCGTGGCAAAAGGCACTGGCAAGGGCGTTGAGATAAAATATATAGCAAAATGGTTAGAGCCACAAATTGGCGATGAGGTTTATACTAGCGGGTTAGATGATATATTTTTTGGCGGTATTTCTGTGGGTAAGATTACTGGCGTTGTAGATGAAACTATTTATTTAAGCGCGTCCGTTCAAACTTATTCTAATGTCGGTGTGCCGGAGTTTTTGTATGTGCTTAGCAAGTAAGGCTAGTAAATTTTAAGTTATGTAATAAAGGATAATTTATGCCAAAACGATCTGATATAAAAAATATTTTATTGATTGGTAGCGGACCTATTGTGATTGGTCAAGCTTGTGAGTTTGATTATAGTGGCACGCAAGCAGCTAAAACGCTAAAAGATTTAGGATATCGCGTAGTGCTTATAAACTCTAATCCAGCCACTATTATGACAGATCCTGATTTTGCCGATGCTACTTATATAGAGCCTATTACCACACAAAGCATTTCGCGCATAATCCAAAAAGAAAAAATTGACGCCATTTTGCCTACAATGGGCGGACAAGTAGCTTTAAATGTGGCTATGGAGTTATATGAAAAAAACGAGCTTTACGGGGCGGAGTTTATCGGTGCAAACCCAGAAGCGATTAAAAAAGGCGAAGATAGAGTTGAGTTTAAAAAATCTATGCAAAAAATCGGTATGGATTTGCCAAAATCAACTTATGCTTATAATGCCGATGAAGCAATGCACGCAGCAAATGAAATAGGTTTTCCGCTAATTATTCGCGCTAGCTACACACTTGGCGGTGCTGGTAGTGGCGTGGCGTATAATATAGACGAGTTTAAGGTGCTTGCTGAGGCTGGCTTAGATGCTAGCCCGATAAATGAAATTTTAATTGAAGAAAGTTTGCTAGGCTGGAAAGAATACGAAATGGAGGTAATTCGCGATAAAAATGATAATTGTATTATAGTTTGCTCCATTGAAAATTTTGATCCTATGGGTGTGCATACTGGCGATAGCATCACAGTGGCCCCAGCTCTTAGTTTAACCGATAAAGAATACCAAAGAATGCGCGATTTTAGCTTTAAAATTTTACGCGAAATAGGCGTGGATACTGGCGGAAGCAATGTGCAATTTGCCATCAATCCAAAAGATGGGCGTATGACAGTAATTGAAATGAATCCGCGCGTTAGCCGTAGCTCAGCACTTGCTAGCAAGGCCACAGGCTATCCAATAGCAAAAGTCGCCACAATGCTAGCAGTTGGGTTTAGTTTAGATGAGATTAAAAACGATATAACCGGCACGCCAGCAAGTTTTGAGCCGGTGATTGATTATATAGTTACAAAAATCCCGCGCTTTACTTTTGAAAAATTTCCGGGCACTAACCAAACTCTTGGCACGGCGATGAAAAGCGTGGGCGAGGTTATGGCAATAGGGCGCACTTTTAAAGAAAGCATACAAAAAGCCCTTTGTAGTTTAGAGCGCGGATATAGTGGGTTTGATTATTTAGAGCTTAGCCATAACGAGCTAGAACGAGGGCTAAGAAGCGGGCATGAAAAAAGAATTTTATATCTAGCACAAGCTTTTAGAGATGGTTTTAGTTTAGATGAAATTTACTCTCTTAGCAAGATCGATCCGTGGTTTTTAAATGAAATTAGCCAAATAGTGGAATTTGAAAAATATATAAATATGGATATTTTAAATAATCCAGCACTTTTAAGACGAGCTAAAACAATGGGATTTAGCGATAAAATGATAGCTTTTTTAATAAATAAAAATGATAATTTAGAGCTAAGCCAAAATGATGTTTTTTATGCTATGAAAAAATACGAGATAGAGCATGATTATTTTCAAGTAGATACTTGTGCTGGCGAGTTTGAAGCGCTTACGCCTTATCTTTATTCAAGTGTTAGCGTTGATAATGGCGTAAAAATACCAGCTGAGTTTAAAAGCCTTAAAACTACAAAAAAAGTGCTAATAATAGGCGGTGGGCCAAATCGCATAGGTCAGGGCATAGAGTTTGATTATTGTTGCGTGCATGCTAGCTTTGCCTTAAAAGATTTAGGCATAAAAAGCATAATGTATAATTGTAACCCTGAAACAGTTAGCACAGATTATGATACTAGCGATGAATTGTATTTTGAGCCGATTGATTTTGAGCATTTGCGCGCCTTAATAGAAAAAGAACGCCCAGATGGCGTAATAGTGCATTTTGGTGGGCAAACTCCACTTAGATTTTCTAAAATGCTCTCATTAATTCAAAGCAAAATCATAGGCACTAGCGCAAGAGCTATTGATTTAGCAGAAGATAGAAAGAAATTTAGCGAGTTTATTACAAAATTAGGCATCAAGCAACCTAGCAACGACACAGCCATTAGCGAAAGCGAAGCCATAAGCAAAGCGTCTAAAATAGGTTATCCTGTGCTGGTGCGTCCTAGCTATGTGCTTGGTGGGCGAGCTATGCGCCGTGTGCATAATGAGAGCGAATTAATTGAATATATGAGTGAAGCCGTAGAGGTTAGTAATAATTCGCCTGTGTTATTAGATAAGTTCTTACAAAACGCAACCGAGCTTGATGTAGATGCAATTAGTGATGGCAAAGAGGTTTATATAGGCGCGATTATGGAGCATATTGAAGAAGCTGGCATTCATAGTGGCGATAGCGCAAGTATTTTGCCGCCGCGTTCATTAAGCCCTGAAATGATAATCTTAGTAGAAGAAAGCACGCGAAAAATCGCTATAAGCTTAGGCGTGATTGGCTTGATGAATATACAATTTGCCGTATCTCAAAATGAACTTTATATAATAGAAGTAAATCCGCGCGCAAGTCGCACCGTGCCTTTTGTAAGCAAGGCTACTGGTATGCCGCTGGCTAAAATAGCCACGCGGGTAATGTGTAAGGGCGATTTGCTTGAAGCATTAAAATTTTATGATAAGTTTAATGTGCTTGAAAAAAAGGGCGATATTTACACTGCGCGATCAAAAGGGCAAATATGCGTTAAAGAAAGCGTTTTTCCATTTGATAAAATGCATGGCGCTGATATTGTGCTAGGCCCTGAAATGAAAAGCACGGGCGAAGTAATGGGCATAAGCGATAGTTTTGAAAAAAGCTTTATCAAAAGTCAATTAAGCGCAAAAAATGAATTACCAAGCTCTGGCGCGGTTTTTATAAGTTTGGCCGATAATGATAAGGCAAGGGGCGTAGAATTAGCTAAAAAACTGCTTGAATGCGGATTTAGCATTTTAGCTACTGGCGGGACTTATAAGTATTTTAAAAACCAAGATATAGAGTGTGAGCTAGTTTATAAGATCAGCCAAGGACGCCCAAATATAGAAGATAAAATTAAAAATGGCGAGATCGCGCTTGTGGTAAATACTAGCGATACTAAATCAAGTAGCAGTGATACATATAAAATCCGTCAAGCTGTATTGCGCTTTAAATTGCCGTATTTTACAAATATTCGCACAGCCTTAATAGCGGCTTGGTCTATCCCGCATACTAAATCCGCCCTTGAAGTTAAAAGCTTACAAGAGTTTTTGGCTTAAATTAAGAACGCGCGATGGCTTTTGATGAAAATAAAATTTATCTAATCCAAAGCGACACCACAGCAGGCTTTGTAAGTAAAAATTACAAAGCCATAAACGCGCTAAAAGGTCGCAATGAGCGCACAAAATGCCTAATCACCGCTAATTCATTTTTAGCCTTAAAAAATTTAGCCAGAGTGCCAAAAGCACATAAAATTTTAATCCGTAAGGTTAAAAAAACTAGTTTTATTTACGCAAATAATCTTTGTATTAGAGTATCACAAAATAGCGAGTATAACGCCTTTTTGTCTAATTTTCGTGGCGG
>SPMW01000057.1 GCA_009827235.1 Candidatus Campylobacter infans
GATTGGCGGGCGCGTGGCTAAGAGCTTAGCAGGCGGGGTTTTTGCTAGTGGATTAAAAATAACTTTTAAAATTTTGGTGGTTTGTTTTTTGTAACGGTGTGGTGAATTTGGGTTTTTGGCATTGTATTTTAATGCTTTGATTTCTCTTGCTGTAATTTGTCTTGCTGTGCGTCCAATTATTGCGCCTTTTTGTAAAAAATTAGGCAGTACAATTAGCCATTTCGGTAGTAGTGCTTAAAGTAGTGCCTAAAAAGATTGAGAAGTAATTATAAATTATGATAAATAAAGAGAAATTTAAAGAGCCTAAAAGCGCGTTTTTTCCGTTGTTTGTGAGAATTATTGAGAAAAAAAGGGGAGTACAAATAAGCGTGAATGGTTGCAGGGGCAGGACTTGAACCTGCGACCTCCGGGTTATGAGCCCGACGAGCTACCAGCTGCTCTACCCTGCGACAATACAAAAAAGGATTATTAAAGAGTGGATGGGGTAGGAGGATTCGAACCTCCGAATGTCAGGACCAAAACCTGATGCCTTACCGCTTGGCGATACCCCAGCAAAAAAAGAGCGTAATTATAGCTGTTTTTTTATATGTTGTCAAGCAAAACGCAAATTTTATTTGTTTTTTGTGGCTAATTGTTTAAATTAGCTGATTAAAAAATCATTTTTAATCGGCCAAAATGCGCGTATTTTGGCTAGCTAAGCGCGCTAAGTGTATTATTTATTTTTATTTACCGCTTTTATATGCTCGTTGTAGGTCGATGAAAACTTATGCGCGCTCGTGGCTTTATCGCGCACAAAATACAAATAATCGCTTTTTTGCGGGAAAATCGCAGCTTTAATGGCCGCAAAACTTGGGTTGCAAATCGCACTTGGCGGCAAACCTGCAAATTTATAAGTATTAAAACGCGAAAAATCATTTCTAATGCGTGCTGGCGTGATGATCTCGTGGCTATGTAAGCCATAATTTAGCGTGCCGTCCATTTGGAGTGGCATATTTTTTTTAAGGCGGTTATAAATAACTGATGCGACAATGGGCATTTCAGCTGTATTGGCGGCTTCTTTTTGGATAATGCTAGCGATGATTATATAATCATACCAGCGTTTTTCATCAAAATTTCCAAAGATTTTTTTTGCTCTATTTTCGTGTTCTTTTTTAGAAAGATTTACAAGATAATAAATAAAATGTTCTTCACTCATACCTAGTGGAATTTTATAAGTTTCAGGCACCAAAAAACCCTCTTTTATAGGCGCGCTTGCGTGGAGATTGCGCACTAATTTATCATAATCTAAGCCTAAATTTTTAGAAATTTCATATAAAAAATATTGGCTAGTTTCACCTGGCAATAAAGTAACATCGCGCAAGGCCGCTTTTGCCGTGGTTAATTTATATAAAAACTCAAACTTGCTAAGCCTCGTGCTACCAATTTGAATCCAGCCAGATTGAGCATAACCTAAAAAAGCTAAAATATATTTATCAATTTTGCTTACATTAAAGTTTTGCCTAGCTAAATAAGATATAATTTCGCCGCTACTTCCTTTGGGGATAAAAACCACTCGGCTAGTATCAATCGAGCGCGCTAAATGCGCGAATAAACTTATTAAAAAAATCAATACAAGAGCGCTAATGAAAAAAAATATTTTTTTGATATTTGTCATGTTTTTCCTAATTATATTGCTATGTTTAATAAACGGCATAAGCGTAGCTAAATGCGATTTTAAATATTTTTCTTTTTCGCAATTATATGTAAAATTAGATAAAAAGCTAATTTTAGAGATAAAAGATTTAAAAATCCATAAAAATAAAAATAGCGAGCAAAAAAGCACAAATTCAGCCAAGCAGTTATTAAGCCTGCTAAAAAATGCTGGAATTTTAAATAAAACTTTCAAAAGAATTTACGCTCAAAATATAAATTATGGCGATATGAACGCAAGCTTTATTTATGAAAATGATAAAATTTATCTAAACACGCCATATTTGCTTTTAGACGCTAGCATTAAAGAAAATCACGCTCACATAAAAAATCTATTTGCCAAGGATTTTGACATCAGGCTAAATGGCGATGTGGTCGTAAATTTAGCTAATGATAGCTTTGAGTTTAGCGGTGAGCTAGCTAGTTATGAGCTTAACGCAAGCGCGCACGCAAAGCTAAAAGATGATGATTTAAGCTTTGAGCTTAAAAATATTAGCACGCCAAGCATTGATAATTTTATGAACGCCTTAGCAAAACAAGTAAATATGAATGAAAATCTAAAAAACTGGATTCATATATATATTAAAGCGCAAAAATACGATATACACGAGTTAAGCGCGACAATGAACCTAAAAAATCCGCAAGATTTAAAAATCAACGCCACGGCCAGCGCGCAAAATTTAAAATTAAAATTTATGCCAAAATTAGATGAAATCAGCATAAACTCAGCCCAAATTAGCTTAAAAAACGATATATTAAGCTTTGAGCTAGATGGCGCACTGTTTAATGGCAAGAGTTTGGCTGGGACAAATGTGCAAGTAGTAAATGTGGTGGGCACTGATTCGCATGTGCTAATAAACTTGCGCTCAAAAGATTTAAATTACAACGATACAAAAAACATACTAAAAGCCTTTGATATTGATATTATTGATTTTGATATGAGCGCAAAGCTAAATAGCAAGCTTTTGCTAGATCTTAAAATTACTCCGCTTGAATTAAGAGCAAGTGGCGAATTTATCGTGCCTAAAAATACTTTTATCTTTAAAGGTAGTAATTTTAGCACAAATGGCGCAACAATAGCTTTAAAAGACGATATAATCAATTTTAAGAGCGTTAATTTAAATAATGAAAATTTTGATGTAAATTTTAATGGAGAGTTTAACTCAGCCACACAAATAGCAGATTTAAATGCGAATTTTAATAAAATATACTTAAATAATATATTAGATATGAATAATAGCAAACAAAAAATAAAAATACAAAATAAAGATTTCTTTAAGCTAAGCATTGATGATCTTGGCTTGATGGCAACAATTAGCCAAAACCAAAAAAACCAGCAAACAACCACGCTTACAATCTCTAATATAAGCAAATTAACGCCATATAGCAAGCTAGCAAATAGCCTAAATCTTACTTCTGGCGCGTTTTTTCTAAGCACTGATGATTTTGTAAATTTTAATATTAAGCTAGAAAATGCTAATTTTGATCTTGGTTTAAAAAAACTTGACAAAAGCCCTTATAATAGCGATAATTTCAGCTTTCAAGGCACTTTTAAGAACGCGCAAATTAGCTCAAAAAGCGAGCATTTAAGTGCTAATATCAAAAACTCTAAAACGCACTTAAAGCTAAAAAATTTAATTGTGCCAATTAGCACAGATGCTAATAATACAAATGATTTGGAGCTAGGTTTTAGCGCGATTAACACAAAAATTCATCTAAAAGATTTAAATCGCACTTTAAATTTTGATAATTTTAATGGGCTTTTTGCTAATAAATCGCTAGATTTTGCCGCGGTTTTTGATAGTGGCGCCCTAAGCTTACAAAAAACGCCTTTTAGCGTCAAAATCAAAGCTAGTAATATTCCAAGCGATATAATCAACGAGATTTTAGATGTCAAAACTTTTGATGGTGGGCTTTTTGGGCTGAATTTATTTGGCAGAGATTTTGAAAATTTTAAAGCCGAAATAATAGCCAAAAACACATATTTGGCAGATTATAAAGCACAAAGCGGATTGCTTGCTTTTTTAGATAGCGTGCCATCGCTTTTGATTTTCAAAGTGCCTGATTTTAGCAATAAAGGTTTTGGGGTTGAAGATGGCAGAATGCTTTTAGAGCGAAAGGGCGATATTTTAGAGATTAAAGCAAGCAAATTAAGTGGAAAAAATGCTGATATTTTTGGAATGGGAAGCATAAACTTAGCTAGTAAAAATTTGCGCGTGGATTTAGAATTATCGGTGCTAAAAAGCTATGCTACACTAGTTGGCTTTATACCTGTGATAAATAAAATTCTCTTAGGCGATAATAATCGATTTTCTACAATCATTAAAGTGCGCGGAAATTTAGATAATCCAACCTTTAAATCAAGCGTAGGCGCAGATCTTGCTAGCTCACCATTTAACATCATCAAAAACACGCTTAGCCTGCCTTTTAGCATTTTTGAAAAATAAATATTTTGATGTAAAATTTGTGTTTTTTTAATAGCATTTTTGCTTTGAATTATTTTAAAATTTTGCTTTTATTTTAAAATATAATTTCACATTTTTTTATGCATTTTGGCTTTATATTTTTATTATTTTTTTGCGAAATTTTATTTTATTTTTCTTAATTTTTTATTTTAAATTCTGCATGGATTTTTTAAAATTTTAATGATTATTTTTGCGCTTTAAACTCCGCACGGGTTTTGAAAAATTTTATTAATTTTTTGTGCTTTTTTTGTGTAGTTTTTTGCTTATAAGATTTAAAATTTTGCTCTTATTTTAAGTGATAATTTTATGATTTTTTTATTTATTTTTTATTTTAAATTTTGCGTGGGTTTTAAAAAAATTAAGAGATTTAGAATTTAAAGAATAAAAAAACCCCGCTAAATTTTAAAATTTAGCGAGGTGAAATTTAAAATTTTAATTTCAGGTGTTTGAAATTTTTAACTTCAACTTTTAATTAAACCTGAAAATTAAAATTTAAATAATTAAATTAGAATTGTATGCCACCTGAGCCACCGATTTGGATATCGCAAGTGTTTGAAACCTCCGTATTAGCATTAGCAGTATCCACTTTACACATAGTTTTAATACCGGGTAATTTTGCTAATTGTTTGCACACAGGGTCTGCAGCTTTGTCGAAAGTTAATGTAAGATTAACTGCACCACTTGCTTGTTGCGCAGCAGTGTCAGGCAAAGCTACAGTTACGCAAGTCTTACTACCTTTTATAGTCAGCTTACCGTCTTTCGTAAGCGCATTTGTGATTTTAGTAAAATCATTTTGCACGCTGGATGCAAAACTGCCTTTTGCCGTATAATACGCCGT
>SPMW01000058.1 GCA_009827235.1 Candidatus Campylobacter infans
AAAAGCATAACTTGTAAGTCTATCAATGTGATTTAGTTGCAAATTATATCACAAAACTACGTGGTTTGAAACCGATGAGCGCGCCATCTAAGGAAATTTACTCGTTAGGTTGCAAATTATATCACAAAACTACGTGGTTTGAAACAACAGTACAAACATTATCACTATAAGCAGCTAGAGTAGTTGCAAATTATATCACAAAACTACGTGGTTTGAAACTTTGTTCGCGCAAAAAACATCAGTTGATAAAAAATATAGTTGCAAATTATATCACAAAACTACGTGGTTTGAAACGCTTTGGCTCAAAAGATATTGAAATTTCGGGCGTATCGTTGCAAATTATATCACAAAACTACGTGGTTTGAAACTTGCTCTATTATTTTAGATACGCAAAAGTCAAAGCCGTTGCAAATTATATCACAAAACTACGTGGTTTGAAACTTCTCATCAAAAAGTGTTGGTTCTGCATCTTCATGTTGCAAATTATATCACAAAACTACGTGGTTTGAAACTGCATATTTTTCAAATGTGAATTGTGTCGCAAAATTTAAGTTGCAAATTATATCACAAAACTACGTGGTTTGAAACTCGCTGATGGCGCAAAAGATATATTTGCGCGGGCTTAGTTGCAAATTATATCACAAAACTACGTGGTTTGAAACTAAAGCTTAGCAATGCCCTAGATGCTAACGCTAACGCGTTGCAAATTATATCACAAAACTACGTGGTTTGAAACACAAGGCGTAATGATGGTTCATTTGAAGTTTCTGTAAGTTGCAAATTATATCACAAAACTACGTGGTTTGAAACCTGAAAATCGGCACGCGCAAAATCGGAACTCCCCGGTTGCAAATTATATCACAAAACTACGTGGTTTGAAACTACTTAGCGAGCTTCAAAAGACTACTAAAAGTTATGTTGCAAATTATATCACAAAACTACGTGGTTTGAAACAAGCCGCCAAGTTCGCCATAGATAGTTTTATCTTTGTTGCAAATTATATCACAAAACTACGTGGTTTGAAACACAATGAATAATTTGCGAAATTTGGGGATTATTTATAAGTTGCAAATTATATCACAAAACTACGTGGTTTGAAACCTCTTTTTTGTGTTTTTATCCCTTTTTTTTGTTAGTTGCAAATTATATCACAAAACTACGTGGTTTGAAACTAGCAACTTCGCTAGAAAAGCCAAATTTTTTATTTGGTTGCAAATTATATCACAAAACTACGTGGTTTGAAACAAAAGTGCGTTTTTTCAGTTGTTTGTGATAATCTTTGAGTTGCAAATTATATCACAAAACTACGTGGTTTGAAACTTCTTATGATTATGATAATGTAGTTGATCAACTTGGTTGCAAATTATATCACAAAACTACGTGGTTTGAAACTTAAAGCAGGCAAGTTTAAAAACGACTCAGGCGAAAGTTGCAAATTATATCACAAAACTACGTGGTTTGAAACAGTTTCTATGCCAGAAAAATCTTTGCGCTCACTACGTTGCAAATTATATCACAAAACTACGTGGTTTGAAACTTGCCATCTTTGATTAATCTTAATTGCTTTTCAAAGCGTTGCAAATTATATCACAAAACTACGTGGTTTGAAACAGTTTCATCAATTTCAAAGCCATCATCATCAATCGTGTTGCAAATTATATCACAAAACTACGTGGTTTGAAACAAGCCGCCAAGTTCGCCATAGATAGTTTTATCTTTGTTGCAAATTATATCACAAAACTACGTGGTTTGAAACCATCGCCCCTAGCGTTTTTGAAAAATTAAAAGAAAATGTTGCAAATTATATTACAAAACTACGTGGTTTGAAACATAAAGTAGCAGATATTGACTGCCATCTTGTTGCTGTGTCAGTTGCAAATTATATCACAAAACTACGTGGTTTGAAACAGACCTGCGCGGGGTGCCTTTTTCTGCTAGATAGCGAGTTGCAAATTATATCACAAAACTACGTGGTTTGAAACCGCGAACTAAACTGAAACCCGCTGCCGATTTTTACTGAAATTCGCCCAAAAACGCAGGCTAAAATCTCCCACTCATAGCCCGTTGATGAAGCAGTAAATGGCGGATAATTAGGATTAATGCTAATTAGCTTTATATCGTTGTTTGGCAAAAACTGGGCGCGCTTAATATAAATGATATTATCAAGCCTAACTAAATAAATCCCCGCGCGCTTTATATAGTTGCGATTTGCTAGCATTTCAATCATCATATAATCGCCATCACTAAACTCAGGCTCCATACTATCGCCAAGACAGCGAATGATTTTCACAAATTTTGGCGAAATATTGCCTAAAAACTCACTTGGCAGGGCAATTTGCGCCTCTACGCGAAAATCACTATCTAAATAGCCCTCAGTGCCAAAGCCTGCGACCATCTCAAAAACATCAATATTGTGAAAAGGCGCGCTATTTGTTGTGTCATTTATTGTGTAGCCACTAAGCTCAGCTAAGCTAATATTTAGAATTTTGGCAAGGAGTATCTTTGTTTTTTCTCGTGGCTCACCGCAATTTTTGGCACGAAACCAAGATGCAACACCCATTTTTGTTATAGGCGCGCCCGCATTTGTTAGCGCATACGCAATGCTTTCTAGGCTATGCCCTTGCTCTTTCATTTTTTCTTTTACTAATTCTTTATTAAACATTTTGCCACCCTATTTAAAATCAAAATACAAATATATTTTTTAAATGTTTATCATTTTTAAGTATATCACAAACCCACGCGGTTTGAAATCACGAAAAAATTTAGAAAACACCACAAACCCACGCAGTTTAAACCATCAAACATAATCTAAAAATCAAGCAAAAAAATTACAAATTATCTCAAATACCCACGCAGCTTAAAATGCATAGTAAAAAAATATATTTTTATACCGCAATATCCATTTTTGCTCCTGTTTTAATGCTGATTTGATCTGTGTTGCGACCACTAAACTCAACTTTTTTAAGCTCAGTTTTATTTCGTTGCCGTTCTTTTTGCTTTCTTTTTCATATCACATTTTAAAATATTAACTATTTTTACATAAAATTTTATGTATTAATTTACGCATTAAAGCTTACAAACATTACGAGAAAAACAAAAAATATAAAAATAAACTATTTAGCTTGTTTTTTTGAAAATATTTTAATTAAAAATCCAACTCTATTTTATTTTTTATCTTTTAAAATTTGAAATTTTAATCGTTATTTTTAGATTAAATAAAAGCAAAATTTTAAAATAAAATATCCACAAATCACATCGCAAAATTATGAATAAAACAATTTAATTTACGCATAATCTTGCCACACTCTCAGCCACACGCTTTTATGCCCTGCGCACCGCTTTTTTGTTCTCGCCATTCGCGCCTGTTTTGCGCCCGCGCCAAATCCGCCTGTACGGCACGCAGTTTTGCGCGTGTTTTGCTTTTTTGTAGTTTAAATTCTGTACGGGTTTTGAAAAAAAATTTGAAATTTTAAAATTTAAATATTTTTGAAATTTAGAAGTTTAAAGAATAAAAATAAAAAACCCCGCTAAATTTTTAAAAATTTAACGGGGTGAAATTTAATTAAATATTTAAATTAGATAAACTTAGAAATTTATCCCGCCTGAGCCACCGATTTGGATTTGACAACCAGTACTACCACTAGTATCAGCAGCTATGGTATCGTTTGCACCAGTTTTACCGCACATAGCTTTAACGCCCTGTAATGTTGCTAGTTGTTGGCATACGGCATCATTACTATTAGCATTCTTGAACTTTACTGTAAGTTTGACTTGACCTGAAGCAGTAGTTGCGTCATCTGGTAATTTTACCTCTGCACAAACTATTTTGCCTTTTACTATAAGTTCGCCTTTCTTATTTAGAGCGTTAGTAAGTTTTGTAAAGTCACTAATTTTTTGACCTTTTGTGTATGTGCCACTATTTGTTTTGTTGTATGAATAAAACGACCCCTTAGCAGTGTAATAAGCTGTCAAATCATTTACTGCCGTGGTAAGATTTGTCGCTGCCTTTGCCACCTCTGCATCATCTCTTGTGGCTGCTAGTCTTGGGATCGCTACAGACGCCAAAACACCTAAAATTACGATAACGAAAATTAGCTCAATCATAGTAAAGCCTTTTTTCATAAGAACTCCTTTTGTTGATTTTCTAAACAAACGGCAGCCACAATGATTGAGATTTTTGGAGTAAGCCACCGTCTGCTTAGTGCCTGCTTCAAGCAAGCACAAGAATTATAGGGGGGGGGGGGGTTAAACTAAGCTTAAATTACATAAAGTTTTTTAAAAAAAATTCAATTTTTTAAAAATTTTAATAAATTTCTTTAAAATTTAGTAAATATTTTATAAATTTTAATGCTTTTTGCTTTATAAAATCTCTAAATTTTATAAATTCTTTAAAATTTTGTGATTTTGCATTTTTGAAATTTTATAAATTCTTTAAAATTTTTGGTGAAGTGTGCTTTCTAAATTCTCTAAATTCTTTAAAATTTGGCGCAGGTTGGGTTGGTTTTGGGTTTAGTTTGTGATTGTGCGGTGAGAATAAAGAGCGTGCGGTTTTGCTATTTAGCGTGGCGCAAATGGCTAGCGGAGTAAGGCGCGCGCGGTGGGTGGTTTGGGCGTTGCGGCTGTGTAGCTGAGAATTTGGTGTTGGTTTAAAGTTGGTGTTGGTTTTATAAAAGCGTGGCAAATTTGGGTTTTTTGGCGCGTGGGTTTGTGGATTGCGGATTATATTTTTTTGATGTGCGGTGAGAATAAAGAGTGTGGCGATTTGGCGCGTGGCGGTCGCGCAGAGCGCGCGGGCGTGTAAGAGTGTGGCGGG
>SPMW01000059.1 GCA_009827235.1 Candidatus Campylobacter infans
GGCTTTTTTAAATTCTAGAATTTTGAGTTTTATTTTATATTAAAATATGTAAATTTATTCTTTAAAATATTTAAATATTTTTAAAATAATAAATTAATAAAATTCTAGAATTATTGTAATATTTAACTAGAATTTAGCTTTAAAAAGTTAGTGTTTTGCTAAAATGCGGGTTTTGGTTTTTTAGACAATGAGTTTTTGGCTAAATTCTAGAATTAAGGATTGATTTAATGAGAGAAAAATATTTAAAAATATGTTCTTTTGCTAAAAGTAGAAATATGCAAATTATTTTGTTTGTTTTAGTTTCTATTGTTTATTTAGTTTGTGTTGTATTTGCTCTTGGAATATCATATTTCTTATATTTACCAAGTATTCAACAATTTTTATATGTATTTGGATCATTTTTAAGCATTTGCCTATATTACAAAACTTTTGAAAAACTCATAAAAAAAAGAAATATTTTTTTTAATTTATTATTTTTATCTTTTTTTATTTTACTTTTTGTTATTTCAGTTTTCAATATAAAGCTTTTGATACCAAATTATTAAAGGAGAAAAAATGTCAAATATTGGTTTTATTGGCGTTGTAAATATAGAGCGCAGAGAAAAAATATATGTTTATCAAGAGGATAAAGCCTCATACAAAAAAGGAGATATTAGCAAATCAGCCGCTGGTCATATGCATGTTAAATTTGTAAATTTATCAACTGGTGAGATTCAAAATTTTGGTTTTGAATCATCTTATATAGAAGCTTTTGGCGACGGGCAAGTGGTACATCACGACAGTGAGGCTTATATAGGTAAGCCAGATCTTATTAGCCCTTTCGCTTTAGATTATGAAAATGGAAATAATGCCATCAAATATTGGGAGAATTTAGAAGAATTTCCAAATGATTATCATCTTTTCATAGATAGTTGTATTGAGTATCTAGAATTTAGCTTAAAAAAAAGCTAGTTTTTTACTAAAATGCGGGTTTTGGTTTTAGAAAATGATTTTTTGGCTAAATTCTAGAATTAAGGATTGATTTAATGAGAGAAAAATATTTAAAAATATGTTCTTTTGCTAAAAGTAGAAATATGCAAATTGTGTTGTTTGTGTTGGTTAGTTTTACTGCGACTTTTTATGCCTTTATGGTTATTTTTTCTGCTTATTTTCTTGGATGCATATTTTTTTCTGTGTTTAATTCAATTATTCAAAAATTTTCAATAATTTTTTTCTTGCAAAATTATCCCTTGCTTCTTGAAAGATATTTAAGCTTTTTTGGTGTTATCATTTTATGCGTTTTATATCCTTTTTTACTTTTATTTTTATTTACCAAAACCCTTGAAAAGCTCAAAAAATCAAAGTCAATTTTTATTGATTTATTTATTTTTATTTTATTATTTTGCGTTGCTGATTTGGTATTTTTTACATTTGAACTAACCGTAAAAGCTTTTTATTAAAGGATATTTTGATGAAAAATCTTTTTCTCGCTTTTAGTGTTTTTATAGTTTTACCTATTGTTTTTGTTAGTATTTACAAGTTAATTATTTTGCTTTTAAATAATTTATCAAATATTTTTAAAGCAGCCGTTTTTGGTTTTGGCATTATTTTATATATAATTATAGTTTTTGGTATTTTTTCGCTTTTTAATAAGTGCTTAAAAAAGCTAA
Source organism: Candidatus Campylobacter infans (assembly GCA_009827235.1). Lineage (GTDB taxonomy): Bacteria > Campylobacterota > Campylobacteria > Campylobacterales > Campylobacteraceae > Campylobacter > Campylobacter infans. The sequence goes on from SPMW01000059.1 coordinate 1,650, forward strand.
AAAATAACGAAAGTTTAGAATATAACTTTTATATTTATTATATAAGCATAGCTATATTGTATTGCTTTGGTGTTAGATTATTTAATTTGTAAAAAGGAGAAAAATGAAAGAAATTAAGTTTATTGCTGTTGCTAACATTGAGTCATCTGTTGCTTTAAGAAACGATGACAAAGAATCGGTGGCTGGTCATGTTTGGATTAAATACTTAAACTTAGAAACTGGGGAAATCCAAAACTATGGATATGAATTAGATGGCTCAAATCCTTTTTACGACACTGGAAAAGTAACGCATTATGATGATGAATTATATTTAGGAAAATCTCTTTTAGTAAGCACAAGATTAGATAAATATGCTAAGAATATAGAAGTAAATATGGCGCTAAATGATGATGATACCCTCACTTGCGCCATCATAGACAGGCTCATCTACCACAGCCACATCATTAGCATTAGCGGGCAAAGTTACAGACTAAGGGATAAAGCAAGGCTTTTAAACTAGAGTTTGGGCTTTTTTATATTTCTCTACTGCGATTTTTTTAAATTCTAGAATTTCGCCCCACGCTGTCATTATCCGTCCATTTCTATGTCATTGTCCGCTTTAAGCGGACAATCTCTTTTTTAAAACTCTAAATTTTAGAATTTAGCTCTTTAAATTCTAGAATTTCTTACTGAGATTGCTTCGGTCGTTTCGCCCCCCCCCCCCAATGACTGCGAGGGCTAAATTCTAGAATTTAGCCTTTTATCTATGTAGTATTATTTTAAATCATATAATTTAGTTTTTAAAATTATTAAATTACATAATAATATAATTTTAGTAATATTTAGCTACTAGCTAGAATTTAGCTCAAAAAAGTTAGAATACGAAGTTTGGTTTAAAATTCAATGATTTTTACCAAAATTTAATATTTAAAAGAGTTGAAATGAAAATAAAAGAAAAGTTGGCTGAAATTAACGAAAGTATTTATCAAAAATTTTTGGCTAATAGAAGAGAATTATTTCGTTTATGCAGTTTTTTTTGTGCTGTATTATGTGCTGGTAGCCTTTTTTTGTTATGGTTGGCTAGTCCTGATGGAACACCGCTTGAAAAAATGGATAAATTTAGTGGTAAAGTTATATATGCTGGTTATAGCACAAAAAATGGCGTTGGGACTTTAAAGCTAGAACAGAGTAATGGAGATGTAAAACATTTTGAAATACACAAAAGAGATGAAAAAATTTATAATAGCGTAATGGGAAAATGGGTAAAAATTTATGCCTCAAAATATTATCTTTCAAGCATGAAAAGGGTTGAACAATTACAAAATGAAAAAGCAGAAGTGCTAAAAAAATATGATTATTTAAGTTCATTAAAAAGTTTTAAAAACACATTTACAAACTTCTTTTTTGGTGGAGTTATTTCTATGGCTTTAATTTTAGGTTTTATATTATCTGAGCTTGTGTTCTATGATTTGGTAAAAAGTAAAAACAAAAAATAAGGAGTAACCTATGTTTAAAAATTACGATGAATTCCTAGCATCCTTGACTGTTGTTTCAAATAGCAATAATTATAATTCTTTTATGAAAAATTATTTTGGTAAAACTAATGATGCAATTAGTTTAGCTATTGATACTGCTAAGGTTGGTTTGAGTTCTGCTGAAATTTTTTATTTAGCAAAAGGAGTAAAACCAGATGTATTAACAAAAGCTAATGGTGTGGTTAGTTTTTTGGCGTCAACAAATGATGTGCTACAAATAAATGATAAGCTAGAAAAAGGAGAAAAAATCACAGATCAGCTTATATTAAATACTGCTAGTGATTTTAGTGCCTTAGCTGGTTCTTTTATGGTTATGGCTCTTGCTGAAAATAGTGATAATCCTGCGGTTTTGCTTTTAGCTACTGCGGCTTTTGCGCTTAGTGCTGCAGCTGGGGCTTTGTCTTTTGTTGCTGGGGATTCGACATATATGAGCGATAATACTACTCGCTTACCTTTTACAAGTGAAGAAAGAGAAGAAATTGCTCAAATGGTAAATGCTGAGGTTTCTTACGAACAAGCTAGACAAAATATTTATGATAAAAGAGATTTTGAGCTAAAAGAAATACAAAAAGAAGCCGAGAAAAATTTTGAGATATTAAAAGAAAAAGTAGTAGAAAATGCCAAATATCTGCCTGAATTAAAATCAGAAGTTGCTTTAAATACTGCTAATGCCTACAAAGACAAGCAATATGTGGATTTCGCTGGTGCTTTAAAATACTTTAACGAAGATGGCACTGTAAATTTTGCTAAATATTTAGCAGATACTGCAAATATCTCACTTTACGACCCTATTGCTCTTGATCTAAACGCTAACGGCAAGATAGATACTTTAAGCCTTGAAAATGGTGTATTCTTTGATCACAATGGTGATAAAGTAGCTTTTAAATCAAGCTGGGTAAATAGTAGTGATGGCATTTTAGCAAGAGATATAGATGGTGATGGGGCTATTACAAGTGGAGCAGAATTATTTGGCAATTT
>SPMW01000060.1 GCA_009827235.1 Candidatus Campylobacter infans
TTGAATTAGTGGAGTTTTATATAAGAAAAACTATAAAAAATATGCCACTAAATAGCCCAAATGAAAAATTATCAGCATTAGAGGCTATTAGGGCATTTACGCGCAATTTACGCCCTGAAATAATCGGCTTTTATGAGCCATTGGTTAGCAGCTTGCTTGGCATTGATATTGCTAAATTAAACCTAGCTCAAAATAATAATCAAGCATTTAAAAACCAGCGCGCAAATTTCACCCCAAATACTCAAAATTTCACCCAAAATCCTTATAAAAACGCGCATTTGCCCCAAAGCACAAAAGACACCTTAAAACTTAGCATTTTAAAAAATATGCTCTTAGATGAAAATCTTTTAAATTACGCTAAAACCAAGCTAATTGCGGCTATGTTTGGCCAAGAAAGCGAGCATTTTAACGCAGTGATAAATAACCCAAATGATGAAAATAACGAGCTAATTCGCGCTTTAAAAATGGATGAAAGTTTAGAGCAGTATGATTTTAGCGATTTTAAGCGCGCTATAAATCGCTTATTAATGCTGTATTTTGAGCGCAAAATCGCTGAAATTTTAGCCAGCACAGACGCCAACAAAAGCCAAAAAATCAAAGATCTTCGCAAAGCCATCGCAATCATCAAAAACGAAGGCATATAAATTTTAAAATTTAGCCCAAATAATTTAGCCCTTTTTAATCATCTGTTTAATAAAAATTAAATTTATTAGAGAAATTTTGATTTTATTTAAATTATCAACCCAAGCGACATTTTTTTGTAAAGCTAATATCTCGTTTGTTATTTTTGCGATTAATTCATACTGTTTGGTATTATCATAAATTAAAATTTCATCACATAATGGCATAACTTTTAAAAAATTTTGTGCGCTTTTATAAACCTTTTATCTATCATAAGAGGCTTTATTATTTAGTGCTTTAAGTGCCACGCACAGCACTTTATCACGCTTTCATAACATTGTTTAAATAACTATCCATCCCCTTAAAAATCAAAGCCGAGCGTGAAATGCCAAGCTCTTTTGCATGGCGGTCTATTCTATCTATTACGCTTTGTTTTAGCGTTATGGCAATGCTTTTTGTTTTATCGGTTTTTGCCTTTGGCTCGGGGATTTTTTTGCCACTTTCAATCAGCCCGGTTAGAGCCGATTTAAACGCTAGTTTTAAGTCCTCTAAAGCTTCTACTTCGCTCTTGCCATCCCCCCAAAATAAAGCAGTGCCTTTAAATTCAGGCATCATAGCACAGTAGCCACCACCATCATTTTCAGGGATTTTTTCTATCTCTATTTTATAGGGCAAATTTAAATAATACTCTAAATCTTTCATCTTTTTTCCTTTATTTTATGGCTTTTAAGACCATTTTTACATAATATATTTTCATAGGTTTATGCTTTGGCAGTGTTATTTGGCAGTCGTATTTTTCATAATTGTGATGTGAGCCGTTTATACCTTGCAAAATAAAACCATTTTTAAGTAAAATCTTTTCTAAAATCTCAAATCTTACATTTGTTGGGTTATTTTCTATCTCTTTTAGTAACTTTTCGTATTTACTCATAACAATTATGCCTTAATTTATGTTGATATAATATGATAATATCGCTTAATAATTTATAATATATTGTAATGTAAAAATAAAAATTTTCTATATTTTTTTTAATTAAACACTCAGCATTTTAACAAAGCCTTCGTATTTATTTATAAATTTTATCAAAGACCTTTAAAGCAAAATAAATTTTAATAAATTTTAAACTCCCCAAGCTCGACAAAACCCATCATTGCGTTCATTATGCCAAGTTTTTTGGCATTTAAAAGCATTGTTACGCTTATATCTTCTTGGCTTAAAAATCCACTTTCAAGCAACCTTGCCCGCGTTGTGCCGTTTAAAAGCGGAGTTTTGGGCGTTAGCCATTTTTTGCCATCAAAAATAGCTAGATTTGCGATGCTAGTATCGGTTATGAGAGAGTTTTTAAGCATTATAATCTCGCTAAATCCGTTTTTAGCGCGCTCAATCTGGCTTCTATTTAAATATTTTTTAGAATAATCAAAATTTATCTCTACTAATTTAAACTCGTAAAACTTGCGCATTTCATAAGGAAAATACTCCACGCCCACAAACTCGCCATCTTCGCTATAAATCACCTTTGCCCTAAAAATCCCTTTTTGCTTACAATTTACAATTTGCCCAAAATCAAAACCAAGCGCGCCCTTTGTAAAACTCTTAGCCCTTAAAATATGAAAATCCAAGTTTTGCGCGATACCATCGCAAATTTTAATTGTTTCAAAAAGGAAAATAGATTTTTTGTATGAGTTCATCATATTCACTTTTTACATCGCTCATTAGCGTTATGCCTCCACCGCTATAAAAATACAATCCATCAGCCCTTTGCTTGATAAATCTAATCAAAACATAGCTTTTACAAACCTTGCCATCAAAATGTATAAAAACGCCTGTATAAAAGCCACGCTCGCATTTTTCGCATTCTTTTATTATGCGCATTGTTTCGATTTTTGGCGTGCCTGTTATGCTTCCAGCTGGCAAAAGCGCGCTAAAAATTTCGCCCAAGCTAAGATTTTGCCTTAATTTCCCGCTAATTTGCGAGCTAGTTTGATATAAATTTCCCACTTTTTGAATATACCTAAACCGCTCCACCCAAACCCGCTCGCAAACTCGCCCTAAATCATTTCGCATCAAATCAACCATCATCGCTGATTCGCTAAATTCTTTTTGGTTGTTTAAAAGTTTAGCCTTGGCATTTGCCACGCTCGCATCTATCGTGCCTTTCATAGGATAAGTATGGATAAATCCATCTTTTATCACCACAAAAGGCTCAGGCGTAAAGCACACAAAATCATCTTTTTTGTAAATAACCGCAGCGCCTTTTGCGTGAGAATAAATTTCATCAAGGTTTAAATTAGTTTTAATCTTACTAGCAAAGCAAAGATTTAAAAGATAGCTGTGGCCGTTTTTTTGGTATTGTCTAACCTTATCAAAGCGCGCCTTATAATCTTTAAATTCAAGCGGATATTTTTGTATAAAATGCTCTATATTTTTAGAATTTTTTGCATTTAGCTTAAATTTTATACCATAATCACTTGCTTTATTTATGGGGATTATAATATCATCATTTGGGCTATCATAGCTAAGCAAGGCTATAAACGGCTCATTTAAAAACGAATAATTCATCATTTGGCTTTAATCTTAAATAAAAGCGCATTCTACTACAAAAATCAAAACCTTACTTAAAATTTCAAAACAAATTTTAAAAATTATTAAAATTTAGAAAATTTTAACCCCACAAGCTATTAAAATTTATAAAAC
>SPMW01000061.1 GCA_009827235.1 Candidatus Campylobacter infans
GGGGGGGGGGGTGTAATTTTAAATGCGCTTTTAGCCCTAAATCCAAAAAGCAGTAAAAAGGTGGCGTGATGATAGAGCTAAGTAGCACACCATTAAATGGTTTAAAAATAATTCAAACAAAACATTTTTGCGATGAACGCGGGGTATTTCATAAATTTTTTTCAAAAACTGAGTTTGAAATTTTAGGGCTAGAAAGCGATTTTAAAGAAGCGTATTATTCAATAAATAAAAAAAATGTACTTCGTGGCATGCATTTTCAAATCCCACCAGCAGAGCATACAAAACTAGTATATGTTACAAATGGCAAAATTTTAGATGTGTGCTTAGATATTAGGGCAAACTCTACTACTTTTGGCAAATATTTTAGCGTAGAGCTAAGTGCTGATGTGCCAAAATGTCTTTATATTCCAGCGGGTTTTGCGCATGGTTTTTTAACACTTGAAAATAACACCTGCGTTCATTATCTCCAAAGCACTTGCCATGATATTTCGTGCGATATGGGGATAAGCTATGATAGTTTTGGCTTTGATTGGGGAGATGGCAAAAAAATAATCTCAAAGCGCGATAAAAATCATATAAATTTTAATGATTTTATATCACCATTTAAGGATTAAAATGAAAAAAGTGCTGCTTACTGGCGGGACTGGCTTTATAGGCCAAGCAGTAGTCGAAATTTTACTAAATAAAGGCTATGAGGTTCATTTGATTTCTACTAAAACACAAAAGCAAAGACAAGGCGTTATAAATCATCAAATCAATTTACTTGATGATAAAGCACTTGGTGAGTTTTTTGCTAAGCATTGTTTTGAGAGTGCTATTTATTTAGCCTGGTATGTAAATGCTGATTATCAAACAAATGATATAAATTTAGAATGGATTATTGCTACTTTAAATTTTATAAAACTATTTAAAGAAAATGGCGGTAAAAAATTTCTAGCTGCTGGTAGCATGCTAGAATACGATCTTAAATACGGCTATTTAAACGAAGATTTAAGCCCGCTAAATGCTAGCTCGCTTTATGCTAGTAGCAAAACTGCCTTATATAAAGCCCTTAGTGCTTATTGTAAAAAATATGATATTGATTTTAAATGGGCAAGAATTTTTAATGTATATGGGCCAGGTGAAAAAAGGCAAAGACTTATGCCATCTGTAATTATTTCTTGTCTTAAAGGCGATGATGTGAGAGTGTCTGATTGTTTGAACTTTCAAGATTATTTATATGTTAGCGATATGGCTGGCGGCATTGTAATGCTATTTGAAAGCCCATTTAATGGTGCTATGAATATTTGCTCAAATCAACCCGTGCAATTACGCTATATAGTAAATAAAATAGCAGAGCTTACAAATTTTAAAGGCAAAATTCTCTACGGCTCCGTGCTTGCAAAAGTTAATAATAATGTAGTAGTAGGCGATAATCAAAAGCTTTTAAATCTAGGTTGGCGGGCAAAAATCTCACTAAATATTGGCTTAGAAAAAACAATATCTTATTGGAAAGACAAAATATGAATATAACAATCTTAGGCGCTGGTATCTCTGGCATTAGCGCAGCTTATCATCTAGGCTTAAATGGTAAGCATTGCGTGATTTTTGAAAAAAGCGATGATTGGGGTGGGCTATGTGGAAATTTTAATATCAATGGCTTTCGCTTTGATAAATTCGTCCATCTTAGCTTCGCTGATGATCCTTATATAAAAGAACTTTTTGCGAGCCAGACGCCATTATACGAACATCCAAGCCTATGTTATAATTATTATAAGGGCTTTTGGCTAAAACACCCAGCTCAAAACAACCTAGCACCGCTCCCAAACGATGAAAAAGTAAAAATCATCACTGATTTTATCTCCCGCCCCAAGAAAAAGGCCATTAAAAGCTACGATGAATGGCTTATTTGCCAATATGGCGAGTATTTTGCTAAAAATTTTCCATTTAAATACACTAGAAAATATTGGTGCCAAGAACCAAGCAAGCTAGAAACAAAATGGATAGGCGCAAGAATGTATCAGCCTAGCTTAGAGCAAATTTTAAAAGGCTCATTTGAGGTTCAAAAAGATAATTTTTATTACACAAATTTTATGAGATATCCTAAAAATGGTGGATTTGCCTCATTTTTTGCTAAATGCAAGCAAGATTTAAATATAAATTTTAATAAAGAAGTTATTAAAATAAACCCAAAAGATAAAATTTTATATTTTAGCGATAACACCACGCAAAATTACGATAAATTAATTTCATCATTGCCCCTGCCATACATAGCCCAAATCATCGACAATGTGCCAAAAAATGTTTTATTAGCGGCTCAGGCTTTGCGTTATACTAGCGGCTTTATGCTCAGCCTTGGGTTTAACAGGCCAAATATCCCAAAATGGCTGTGGTTTTATATTTACGATGATGATATTTTATGCTCCCGGGTGCATTCGCCAAGCCTAAAATCCCCAAATAACGCGCCAAAAGGCTGTAGCTCTTTACAAGCTGAAATATATTTTGATTGCAAGGCCAAAATCCCAGATAAAAATCTAATCGCTAAAAACACCATAGAAAAACTAAGCAAAATGGGGCTTTTTGATAAAAGCGACATAATCCTAAGCGATATAAGATTTGAAAAATACGCAAATATCACCTTTGATCACAAGATCTACAAAAATAGAAAAATCGTGCTAGATTTTTTAGCCAAAAACGGCATCGAAAGCATCGGCAGATTTGGTAAATGGGAGTATTTATGGAGCCATCAAGCCTTTAAAAGCGGTATGGAAGTGGCTTTGAAATTTTAAAATTATATTTTGGCTGAGTGC
>SPMW01000062.1 GCA_009827235.1 Candidatus Campylobacter infans
TGAGATTATCAAGCATTTAAGCACCACACACCAGTACTTTTGCGCAGTTGAAATGGTCTTTGATACTTGTAAATGCCATTTGCAAAACGATTAAATTTTGATAAATAGCCAAAAATTTAAAAAATGTGCTATAATATTTCTCCTTAGTTTGAAATTTTTGTTAAGGATAAATGATGAAAGTCAGCTTAAAAAATGTCGGTATGCTTGATGAAGCTGAATTTGAAGTCGGAGATTTGACTATTATTTGCGGAGAAAATAATACAGGCAAAACTTACGCGACTTATAGTTTGTATGGATATTTGGATTTTATGAGAACTATAAGAGAATCTTTATTTTATAGATATAGAGGCACAATGTTAGAAGAAAATGATGAATATAGGCAAAAAATTAAAGAAAAAAAATGGACTTATAAAGAACTTAAAGAAGAATTAGAAAAACATATTAAAAATAAGACCAATTTATATGTAAAAGATAAACTAGTTGAAGTTATGGCGGGCAAAGAAGAAGATTTTAAAAATTCTGTCTTTGAGCTTAAATTTGACATTTCTATTGAAAAAATTAAAATCGCTATAAAATATTATTTAGAAACTGAACAAGTTGTTACTCGAGAAAAAAGGATGTTTGAGCATATCCTATATGATGATGGTTTAGTCATTAAATTAAAGGATGTAAATCGAACAAGAGAAGTAATGTATAACTATACATTGATTATGCTCGATTCCTTGCTTGCAATTATTTTGCCTCAAAAATTCATATTAAGTGTAGAAAGAACTGGTGCATCAATTTTTCAACAAGAATTAGATTTTAATAAAATCACTCAAATGGAAGTTATAAAAAAAATAATTCAAAACAAACGTATGAGTCTTTTTGAATTAGAAAGAACAAGAGGAGAGAGAGAGCAGCTATATCCAAAACCAGTAAGGGATAATATTGAATTTATCAGAGATTTAAAACAAATATCAAAAAGAAATAGTATGCTTAAACAAGACAAAAATGACCTATATAATATAATTATTAAAACTTTGGGGCAACTTGTTGGGGGCAAATATAAAGTAACAGATATCGGTGTTTTTTTTCAACCAAAAGGTTCAAAAAAATCTTATGGTATAGAAATCGCCTCTAGTTCTGTTCGCTCTCTTTTGATGCTTAATTATTATATTCTCAATGTTGCACAAAAGGGAGATATTTTAATGATAGATGAGCCAGAATTAAATTTGCATCCTAGTAATCAAATTTTAATGGGAAGGCTGATTGCCTTGCTTGTCAATGCTGGCATCAAAGTTTTTATCACAACACATAGTGATTATATAGTGCGTGAGATTAGCAATTGTATTATTTTAAATCAACTTAAAAACGAACAAATTGCAACTTATTTAAAGCGTTATGATTATAACGAAAATTACCGCCTTGATTATAAAAAAGTAAAAGCATATATTGCCAAATATGACAAAAAAAGCAAAAAAAATACACTCAATAAAGTTGAAATCACACAAGCGAATGGCATAGCAATGGAAACATTTAACGAAGTTATTGATGAAACGCTAGAAATTGATAAAAAAATTACCAATATGCTTTTGGAAATGGATAAATGAGTAGAATATTAAGTTTATTTAGGGAAAGGTTGAGTGAAAAACTAATAGTTAATGAAATACAAGAACGGAATGATAAAAGAAACCAAATTCTAAAAATTACATTTGGCAGAGAACAGGAGGATTTTGTTATTATAAGACAAGAAAATGACAATAAGCCAAACTACTCATTTTTTAAACACGAAAATAATGAAGAATCTTTAAAAACGACTTCTTCTTGTGATTTTATTATGATAATGGATTCAAAAAATATCATTGAAATTGCCTTTGTAGAGTGTAAGAGCAATACTGATGATTACGAAAAAGCAGCTCACCAAATTAACTTTTCAATACTTTGGTTTAGTTATCTTTTTGAATGTTATTGCCATTGTTTTAAGATAAATGATGAAGAAAAAACAAAGTGGGAAACAGCAATTAAATCAGCAAGGAAGTACTTGATTTATCCAGCAACAAATGCAACAAAAACAAAATCATTTACGCATAATAGTGTAGATTGCATTACTAAAAGATGTCAAAAATTAGGAGTTACACCATTACCACAACAATTATTATCAAACAAACAAATACATATCGACAATCCCAAAAATGCTTTCTTTGCATAAAAATAAAATCATAGTTCCATAGCTCGTGCATTTGAAAATAGGCGTAAAAGATGATTGTAACAAAATTCAGCTCTCACTGTTTTTGCAAACCCTATATTTTATAAAAATAGCTTTTATAAGTTTTTTATATTTATCAATACTCATTCGTATGGTTTGATATTGCTTTTCTATAATTTATAAAAACCAAAGGCTAAATGGCATAAAAATGACACTTTATTAACAGACTCATTATTGCTTTGTAATAGCTAAAAAGCTGTCCGCCGTTTTTTCTGTTTTGCTCCATTCTTTGTTAAATTCGCTTTATCAAAGCTGAAATTTCTTTAAAATTCGCGTGCTTGCTGTCTTTTAAAAGGGCAAACACTATGCTCTCACTTGGCAAAACGCTTATGCTTTTTGAAGAGCCATTTTGC
>SPMW01000063.1 GCA_009827235.1 Candidatus Campylobacter infans
TTTTTTATAAATTTTTTGAATTTTTATGACTTCTTTTAAAAATATGAATAAGACTTCTTTCATTTTTTCAACTATGCTTTTAAAATTTTGCTTGAAAAAATTTTAAAAGCATAGTTGAAAATCTAAATTAAAAACTTTTTGCGCTTGCCACAAAAAGTTTTTAATTATTGTTTGAAAAAAAATTAAATGCTTTAAAATATGAAAAAACGCGACTTAAAACGCGATTATTTCATATTTTGAGAGCATTTACAGCACACATAAGGGGTTATCCTGCTACTTTACACAAAACTTATTTTTTGCTACAATTCTTTTTAATTTATGTTACAAATATTTTTTAGCGTTGCTGTAAAATTTTTTAGCATTTCGTAAAAATATTTTTGAAAAAGGGATAAAATTTTATGGGTTATAATAGTTCTAGTGGCTATTCTTTATTCGATGAAAAAGAAAAAATCATTCATTCTGGCTACACTAATGTAAAAACTAAAACACACGAAGTTTATTTTAAAAATAGTTTGCAAATAATTCATAATTCTTTTAAAACTAATTCAAAAGAGCCAAAACAAGCTGTTGTAAAAATGATAAGTAATTTAAACTCAGCTGGCGCGAAAAATGCTTTAAACTATATTAGCAAAAATAGTGAGGATAATTTATTTATAGCATAAAAAATTGATTTACGATATATTTATAATTTTAAATTAAAATCTTATGATTTTTAGTTTTATCAAAAGGAGAAGTGGTGAATTTAGTAAAAGGTGGCAAAAAAGCCTTGTTGGTAATGGCTAGCCTTGCGTTTTTAAGCAGCGTTAATCTTTATGCGAAAGATTTTAAGCCTGTCATTGTAATCCACGGAGGAACAAGCGGTTTAGGTCTTACAAAAGAGGAATTTGCTAAAAGAGAAGTGGTAATGAAGGAATCACTTAAAGCTGGTCAAAAAGTTCTAGAAGCGGGTGGAAGCTCAACTGATGCTGTAATTGCTGCAATTAAAGTAATGGAGGATAGCCCTGAATTTAATGCAGGCAAAGGAGCTGTCTTTACCGCCGATGGCTATAACGAACTTGACGCTTCATTAATGGATGGAAAAACCTTAAATGCAGGTGCTATCGCCATGGCAAGAACGATTAAAAATCCTATTGAGGCAGCAAAAGTGGTCATGGAAAAAACTCCACACACTTTAATAGCAGGTGAAGGTGCGGATAAATTAGCCAAAGCAAATGGCTTAGAAATTGTTAAGCAAAAATATTTCTACACAGAACACCGCTACAAGCAATTAAAAGAAGCACAAAAAAGTAAAGAAATTTTACTCGATAGCGATAAGGCTAAGGCGCATTTAGGACTTAGCACAGAACCTTATTTGGGCACTGTGGGTGCGATCGCTTTAGATAAAAATGGGAATTTAGCCGCTGGAACAAGCACGGGCGGAACGACAAATAAAATGACCGGACGCATAGGAGATTCGCCCATTATAGGGGCTGGAAATTATGCAAATAATGATTCTGTTGCTGTTTCTTGCACGGGGACGGGCGATATTTACATAAGAGTGGCAGCAGCACACGAAGTCGCAGCCCTTTACAAGCATAAAAAATTATCTATCCAAAAAGCAGCAGAAGAAACCATTAAAGAAGTAGCGGAACTTGGCGGAACAGGTGGAATTATCTCAATTGATAAAAATGGTAAAGTAGGATATGCTTGGACCAAAGATAAACTTGGAATGTATCACGGAGAAGCTAGACTTGGTGAAGAGCCTAAAATCTTTTGGCCTGTGGCTAAATAATAATCAAAGTGCCTAAGCTTAGGCACTTTCTTCTTAAATACTTCTTTAAATAAAATTTGATAAAATGATAATTTAAACCTTCTATAAGAAAACTTAAGGGAAATACTGATGCTTAGTAAAGATGTCAATTTTTATTATAGACAAATTTTAGAAAAATATCCTAATTCTTATTTTACACAGGATTTAAATAAGGTTATTATTGGGATTGATTGTGAATATTTAGATGCTAATTCTATAACATTTAGCGAATTAAAAGCTAAATTTTATGAGTATGCAGCGGGAGAAAAATTATGCGAATATGCTGGTTTTTAAAAGAAAATAGTATGAGCGCAAATGATATTTTTGGTTTTAAGTTAGCTGTTAGCAATACACTGCAAGAAAATTTTGGCGAGCATAAATTTGCGATGGCTTTACACTCTCACCAAAATAATCCGCATATTCATGTGCTAATTAATAAAAGAAATATTTTTACAGG
>SPMW01000064.1 GCA_009827235.1 Candidatus Campylobacter infans
GCTTTATTAGAACATTTTAGCCATACAAGCATACCTTATTCACAGCTTAAAAATTTTATGCTTGAGAACGGTTTTGAACACGATCAATATTCAGGTTATGTTTCTATAAAATCAATGAAAGAGGCAGAAATTACTCGTCTTGTAAAAGAATTAAGAAAAGAACTTCCGTGGATAAAAGATTGTGTTTTAAAATTTAAAGTTACAAATATTGGTAAGCAGTTTGATTTATTAGGCGAACTTACCAAAAATGACGATTTTTTAGAACAATCTTATAATTTTCACAAGTGTTAGGATACGGGGCGCAAAGCCCCGCTAACCTTTATCGCTCACATATTGTCTAAATCTACTAGCAAAACTAGCTAAATTCTAAAATTTGCTTATTAAAAATCATTAAAATTTATAAAAATTATTTTTAAATTTTTTTGGGAGATTTAAACTTTTTGCTTTGCTGGGGCGGGCGCAATGCCCGCCCTTTAAAGTTTTTAAAGTTTTTAAAGTCTTTAAAGCTTTAAAAGCTAGTTATTGTAGCAATCTCATAACATTTTGTTGGATTGTGTTTGCTTGGCTCATCGCGTAGCTACCTGATTGGGCTAGGATGTTGTATTTGTTGAAATTGCTTGCTTCTGTGGCAAAATCCACATCGCGGATTTGGCTTTCTGCGCTTTTTACATTGACTTGTGTTACGCTGATGTTGTTTATGGTTGATTGTAACTGATTTTGGACTGAACCTAGATCTGAACGAATTCTATCAAGGGCTTTTTGGGCTGATTCAGATATGCTAATCAGTGCCTGTGCGCCGTAATATGTGGTTACGCCACTTAATTGATCTGTGGCTTTTATACCACCTGCGAAATAACCCATAGCGGCCGCTAGGCTTGAGCTTAGCATTCCGCTATTCATATCGCCTAGGCTTACGGTTTTTTGTTCTACACCTGTACCCGCAGCAGCAACGCTCATACCGCCTGTGATTATATCAGTAGTACCCATGCTTATAGCTGCAACTTGTGCACATCCGCTCATTTTAAATACTATATCCCTAGCATCTTGGCGGATTAGAGTTAGTTTGCCCACTATGGTAGTGCCACTAGCTTGACTAAATCCACAGCCAGTTGTTACACCTAAACCTTTGCTCGTACTTGTAACATATATTTTCATAGCCCTACCATCTCTTGCTGTTAGGGTTAATTTACCATCTCTTGTGCTAGCTTCTACGCCTGTTTGCTCTTTTACTTTATTTATGGCATTTACTAGCACATTATTTTTATCGCCTGCTACTGTTGTAACCTCGCCTATGCCAATGCCATTTATTGTTAGTCCCTTTATAGTACCTTCTTGGACTATACTTGAAAAGGTAATTGAGTTTGTAACCTTTGCGCTAACGCCTGTTAAATCGCTCACAGCATTTATTCTATCAGCTACTGCTTTAAGGCCGTATTTTCCAAACTCAGTCGCGCTAATAGTTTGGAATTTATACCCGCCAGGAAAGCCATCTATACCGCTAAACTCAAATACTACATCGCTTATACCGCCAGCTGAAAATGCCATTAGCCCCGAAGTCTCAAATCTCGTAAGGCCTATTTTATCGCTAGCAGTAGCACCGATTGAAACTTGAACCGTTTGATTAGCGTATGCGCCGATTTGGAAATTTTTATTGGAGAAGTTACCATTTAAGAGTTGTTGGCCATTAAAGCTGGTGGTGG
>SPMW01000065.1 GCA_009827235.1 Candidatus Campylobacter infans
CTATGGCTCCAAAGCCGATAACAAAGGTAAGTATGTAAAAATACCCGATTAACCCCGTAGCGTAAAATACGGATTTTCTAGCCTCTTTGGCGTTTTTAACCGTAAAAAAGCGCATTAAAATGTGTGGCAATCCTGCTGTGCCAAACATAAGCGCAAGTCCTAGTGAAATCGCGCTCACAGGGTCTGGCAAAAAGGTCCCTGGCTCCATAATCGCAGCACCCTTTGAGTGATTGTTTATCGCCATTTCAAAATAACGAGCCAAGTCAAAGCCGCTTAAATACAAAATCATTATCGCCATAAAGGTAACCCCACCAAGAAGCAAGCAAGCTTTGATGATTTGCACCCAAGTTGTAGCGTGCATTCCGCCAAAGGTTACATAGCAAATCATCAAAATGCCAACGATAATCACAGCATAAGAATAAGGCAAGCCAAAAAGCACTTGTATTAGTCCGCCAGCACCTACCATTTGAGCGATTAGATAAAATATTATAACGCTTAAACCAGAAATTGCCGAAATCGTGCGAACTTTTTTAGACTCTAATCTATAAGCGATAATGTCTGCAAAGGTGTATTTGCCTAAATTTCTAAACTTTTCAGCGATTAGAAAAAGCACGATAGGCCAGCCCACCAAAAAGCCAATGGCATAAATTAGCCCATCAAAGCCGTTTGCAAAGACAAGCCCAACAATGCCCAAAAAGCTTGCCGCACTCATAAAGTCGCCTGCTATGGCTATGCCATTTTGCATACCTGTGATATTGCCTCCAGCGGTGTAAAATCCTGCCGCGGATTGTGATTTTTTGCTCGAAAAATATGTGATTGCTAGTGTAGCAAGGACAAATACCAAAAACATTCCTATGGCAAAGTAATTGCGCTCACCTTGCGCAAATGCGCTTGTATCAAGCCCTGCCGCATAAAGTGTGTCAAATGCACCAAATAACGCTACAAAAAGTAATTTTTTCATTTTTTACCTCCGCTTTGCCCTAAGCCCTCGCCCTTTATCATAGCTTCAAGCGCGCCACTTTCTTGTAAATCTTCTAAAATTTGTGCTTGTTCTTTATCAAAATATTTATTAGCAAAAAGCGTATAAAGCCCTGTGCTAACAATGGCAAGCCCAATAATAAAAATCCCCAAAATAATCCCAAGCGTAATGCTACTAGGCCCTAAACGATACCCAAGCACTTCTGGGAAAAACCCTACACTTGCTACAAAACCGTAGTAGCAAACCAAAATCACAAGCGAAAGCCAAAGACAAAATTTATTTCTAAATGAAACAAACTTATAAAATCTAGCCACCGCACCTTCTTGCGTGATTTCTCTCATAAGAACTCCTTTTATTAAAATTTTAAACCCACAAACTATAATAAATTTTATATGCTGATATTAAAATTTAAAATTTATCACTTTTGTTAATGCTGATTATTGCATTTTTTGTTAAATAATTTTTCGCATAAAATGAAAATTGTTAATTTGACTTAATTAAAGCTGAAATTTCTTTAAAATTCGCGTGCTTGCTGTCTTTTAAAAGAGCAAACACAACGCTCTCACTTGGCAAAACGCTTATGCTTTTTGAAACACCATTTTGT
>SPMW01000066.1 GCA_009827235.1 Candidatus Campylobacter infans
AAAAAGATAAATTTTAGAATTTAAATATTTAAATATATTACTTAAATTATATAATTTAAGTAATATATTGAGCTTTATTTTATATAAAAAGATAAAATTATAGTTTTTGGTTTAAATTTTAAAAATGAAAGGATGTAAAAATGAGAGACTATGACAAAGAGCCATTGATAATAAAGACAGAGCAACTTCATTTATTTTTATTTGACTTTGTCTGGTGTCTTATTGGTATTTCTGGCATTTATATTGGCCTAGAAGATGCTTTTGGCGAGAGAAAAACTCATTATCCTATGGCTGGTGTTGCTATTGGGCTTAGTATAATTTTTATGTCAATTTATTCAATAATTAAAGTCAAAAAATCACCTAAATTATTTACAAAAATTTATAATGATAAAATAATTAGAGATTACATTTTTGAAGATAATAAAGTAAAAATCTGGGAGATAAAAAATCCATATAAAGTTACTTGGTATTTTAAATCTATTTGGCCCAAAGAAAAAGTTAAAGATGGAAAGAATATTCTTTATTATGCTTTTAGGCTGATTTTTTGGGCTCTTGGTATGTTATTATTTTTAGTTTTATTTGCTATAAATAAATTTAAACTTCAAAAATATTATATCATAGAAAATGATGATTATATTTTTTCTGTAAAAATGACAGATGAAACAAAAGAGTTTTTTGGCGAAACAAAATTTTCTTGGAAAATACACTTAATATAAAGGAGAAAAAATGAGTAATGTTCTTAGCACAAATGAGGTGGCTAAAAATAAGGTGCCTGATCTTTTAAAAGATACTTTGACTGTTACTGGGATTATAAAAGATGGCATAATTGATTTTGCTGTTTTAGCAAGCGATAATGTAAAGGCTTTACTAAAAGGTTCTGCTAAGCCCTTACAGGCTTTTATAGAAGCTGTGGATGGCAAAGATTGGCAACAAATTAGTGGCAAAATGCTAGGTGCGACTATTGATGTGTTTGCTTTTACTAAGTTGTTAAAATTCTCATCTAATAAAGAGTATTTCATTGGTGCAGGTGCTGGTTTGGGTGCTTTCGTAGCCGACAAACTAGACTTTTCGTTCGCTGATTACTCTGAAAAAGCTTTTCCTGCTGCTGCGAAGTTTTGGGAGAAATTAAGCAGTGATGAATAATACGCAAATCAAGTATTAGACGGCTTAAAAAAAGTAGCAGATGAAAAACAATTTACAAATTACTATAAAAACACTACGATAGAGAAATTTTTAAGTGATTTTAAGGAGTTATTGACACCGCTAGATCCAAAAGACTTTATAAGTGATACTGCTAATGCCTACAAAGACAAGCAATATGTGGATTTCGCTGGTGCTTTAAAATACTTTAACGAAGATGGCTCTGTAAATTTTGCTAAATATTTAGCAGATACCGCAAATATCTCACTTTACGACCCTATTGCTCTTGATCTTGATGGTAACGGCAAAATCGATACTCTAAGCCTAGAAAACGGCGTATTCTTTGATCACAATGGCGATAAAATATCTTTTAAATCAAGCTGGGTAAATAGTAGTGATGGCATTTTAGCAAGAGATATAGATGGT
>SPMW01000067.1 GCA_009827235.1 Candidatus Campylobacter infans
TCCGCGCATAATTTAAAAGAATAAAACTAAAAACGCGTGACGGGCGGGCGGATTTAGCGCATGGGCGCAAAAAAGTGGTGCGCGGGGCATAAAAACGCGTGGCTGAGAATGTGCCGGGGCGTGCGGGCGTAAAAATGTGTGGCGTAAAATATGGCGTGGCGGATTAGTGCGCGAGTAGGCGCAAAAACAGCGCGCGAATGGACACGACACGCAAAAAACGCGTGGTATGCTTGGCTTATGGGCGTAAAATATGGCGTGGTGCGTTTAGTTTGGTTTGCGTGATTAAAAAACGCGCAAGCTCAGCAAACTCAGCAATGGCAACAACAACCGCAACAAAAGCAAGCTCAGCCCGCGCAGTTGCCACAATCCGCGCAAGTAAAGCGCGCGCTATCACAGCGACCAGCGCAAGCCCCGCAAGCGCAAAATTTCGATAACTTGCGCCCGGGCGAAAACTGGGATAAGGCGATTATTGATGATAATTTCCCAAGCGATGATGAAATCCCATTTTAAAAGCTTGTTTGGTTAAATTTTGTATAATGTAGCAAAAATAAGGAGCAAAAAATGAGTGATGAAAATTTGATTAAGAAAACCTGCAAAGAGTTAAATTTAACTTATAGAGAGTTAGGGCTTTTGATAGGGCTAAGCGAAGGGCGAGTAAAACAGCTTGCAATTAGCGAAGTTGGCGAGCAAGTAGAAAAAGCGTGTAAAATGTTGCTTAGAATAAATGAGCTTGAAACGCAACTGAGCGAACAAAAACAATTAAAAGCACTGCTTAAAAAGTTTATATCTTAGCTATCTAGCTTTAAGACGACTACAAATCATCAAAAAGTATAAAAATATAACTAAAAATCTATAAATATTTAGTTTATTATACTTTTATCCTTGACAAAAGTTATTATTTTTGCTATAATTCGGGCATAAAGGTTATAAATCATAACCTTTTGAAAATAAATCAAAGGAGCGCTAAGATGATTAGATTGTTGCAACTACTAATCTTAATCTTACAAGCCATTTACTGGCTTTGTAGATTGATAGGGCTTAAAGCCCTGCCCCTCGGGGCTAGTAAATTTAATCTCTTAACGCCTTTTAAAATTATACCATAAGGAGCTTATATGCCAGCAGGATTTTTAGATGTTTTAATGGTCGTGGCTTTTATCGCCACTTGTATTTGGATATATCGCACAAAAGGCTGAACATGGATTTAAAAAATAACGAAATTTGGCTTACTAGCAAGCAAACAAAAAAGCTTTTAGGGATTAGCAATACAACGCTTTGGCGTTTAAAGCAAAGGTTTAATTGCGCGAATTCTCGCGTGATTTATTATGAAAAAAGCTCGCTATTAAATTATCTAAAAGGCGCGTAAATAGTATGGCTTGGTGGGCGAATTAACGCGTAACGGCGGGG
>SPMW01000068.1 GCA_009827235.1 Candidatus Campylobacter infans
AAGTTGCCAAATAATTCTGCTCCACTAGTAATAGCCCCATCGCCATCTATATCTCTTGCTAAAATGCCATCACTACTATTTACCCAGCTTGATTTAAAAGCTATTTTATCACCATTGTGATCAAAAAATACGCCATTTTCTAGGCTTAAAGTATCTATCTTGCCGTTATTGTTTAAATCAAGGGCAATAGGGTCGTAAAGTGAGATATTTAGCGTATCGCCATTATTTGACATTTTGGTATTTATTTCGTGTAGCTTATTTACAAGGTCGGTATAATCAGCACTAGGTAACTTCCTCCCACTCATTATAGAATCAAATGCTTTATCCAAAGCTCCACTCACGCTTTCTAGTGCTTTATCATACGCCGCACCAAGCGTATCTGCAATCTCACTAAATGCTTTATTCATAGCACTTACACCATCGCTTATAGCAGTGCTATCTCTCATACCATAGGCGATAATGCCAGTGCCTACGCTAATCACACCAAGCCCAACAGCCACACCAGCCGCAGCAGTAGCACCTAGCACGGCTGCTGTGCCAGCAGCTGAGGCAATCAAGCCAGTGGTATCGCTAATTACATTTAGAATGTCTTCGTCTGTTATTGTTTTATCTTTATCTTTTTTATCTTGAACTTTATTTAAGTTGTTTGATAACGAAACTAGACTAACACCTGCACCGATAGCCGGCAAAGGCTTAGCAGAAAGCTCGAAAGTCTTTACAGCACCTTCAGCTATACTATGCCCAAATTTTGCTAAATCAATACCTAAACCTATTGAAATATTACCCCTCTGAGCCTCTCCAATGTCTTTACCAACACCAATAAAACTACTTAGATTATTACCTAAAGTAATATCCAAATCTAGACCTTTATATATGTTAGCCATTTTTTACTCCTTGTTTGGTTTTATTTTGTTTGTAGATATCGTAATATATTGCAAATGACAAAATAGTAGCTAAAAAAGTAGAAATATTAAAGCAAAAAGCAAGTATATTACTCAAAAATCCAGTTGATCTTGATTTTACGGCTAAATCGTAATCATATTTCATTAAAATGTTACCATTTTCATCTTCTATTTGTTCTACATCTTTTTTATGTAATAATGTAGCCTCTGAGGCATAAATTACAGCCTTTTTGCCTTTTAAATTTTTATAAATTTCATCATCCTGCAAAAATATGCGAAAGCGTTCAAAATCGCCATTATCTAGCTTTAAAATCATTGTACCTGTACTATCTTTTTTTCTATAACTATATGAAGTTACCACTCCATTTACTTTATATAAATATTCTAAAGGTTTGGGAAATGATTTATTTTCATAAAAATTAATATAAGAAAACCAAATAAAAATAGGTAAAAATATAGAAGTAAA
>SPMW01000069.1 GCA_009827235.1 Candidatus Campylobacter infans
GGATACAATAGGGCGTGAAATGGCTGAAAGTGCTGGGCTAGTTAAAGGCACTGGCTTTGTGAGAGACTTTAACCAGGTCTTAGCAAGGATATAGGCGAATTTTACGCTAAATACAAGGGGCTAGATAATCCTAAAATAAGTGCCTAAATTCTAGAATTTAAGGAATTTTAGACTTTGGACATTTGGCTGGATTTTTGAATTCTAGAATTTAAAAGAAAGTTAGCTCAAAAAAGTTAGAATACGGAGTTTGGTTTTAAAATTTTAGATTTTGCTAGTAAGTTTAGCTAAATTCTAGAATTTAAAAAAGTCATAAAAAGCTGATAGAAAAGACTTTTAAATAAAAGGGAGAAAATTGTGATATTTTTGCTTTTATTGCCGTTTTTTATTTTGATTTTTGTTGTTTTATTGCCTGCCGTGTGGTCTTTGGCGATTTATGGAGCTTTGAGGCTAAGGGACTGCGAGGCTTTTGGCTTGCTTATCGCTGTCGTGGTGGGGGCTAGCGCGCTTTATGCTAATGGCGAAAAAACTGCTGAAATAATTTATGCTTTTTATTTGGGAGGTTTTATCGTGGGGACTCCTATTTATTTGCTTATTTTTCGCTCACGGCTAAGATATATTAACGAAACTGAGGCTAAAAAGCTTTTAATTTTTGGCTCTATTACTACGCTTTTTATCATTTGGGAAATGGAGGTACCACAACAGGTAATTTTTAATAACCTTACAAAGCATAGTACTGCTAGATATATGTATGATATAGAGATTGTAGATGATAATTATACTTTGCCAGTTGATTATAAAAGATTTAGCATAGGTCACTCAAAAGATTTTCACGAGTGTACGCAGAATATTTTTAAATGTCCTATTCTACCATATCCTATAAAAAATAAATATAAAGTATATAACGGTAAAGATAAGAATAGAACTTTAATATCAAATGTATATGTTCCGTTTTATGGAAAAAGCTTATTTTTATATGGTTTATCACATTTAAAATCCGGTGGTTCACCCGACTTGTATGAATCTATTTATATAGAAGAAGAAAATATTTACAAGCAACTTGAAATTCTAAAATTTAAACAACAAAAAGGAGAAAACAATGGAAACAAATAATTTTTACAAAATAAGCAAATAAAATTTTAAAACAACAAGCTTAGCAGAATATATGCTTATAAGACAGGATATAATGGCGATAAAGTAGCTTTTAAATCAAGCTGGGTAGAATGTGGATTTTGGAATTTATTAAA
>SPMW01000070.1 GCA_009827235.1 Candidatus Campylobacter infans
ACGATTTTTGCGTGCTATTTCATCATCTGCACTTGTTATATCAGCCGCTGTTTCACTTAGATTTTCTCTCAAATTACCAAAACCAGCTTTTTTATTTTCTCCGCCGCTTTGCTCACTTAGCTCTTTTACTCTATTTTTCCACTCATCAATGCTTATAGGCTCAAGAAACAAAGCACTAGCTTTTTCTTCCATGTTTGGTACGCTAAAATTTATAGCATTTTCATCGTAGAATTTCACAATCTCTAATTGCTTTGCATTGCTCATAGCTATGAATTGTTCCATAAAAGTGCCTTTTTTCTCTCCACCAAAAATAGCCTGAGTTAGCGAATATTGTAATGCTCCTAGGATGTTATTTTCAGGTTTTGGCGAGTTTAAGAGCTTATAGATTTCAGTGCTTTTAGGGTCGATTTTTTCATCATCTCTTAGCTCTTTTTTGCTTAGCTTGATTTCGCCATTTTTTTCTTCGCCCTTTATGCCAGAGTTTATAAATGCATCGATTTTTGCGCTACTTAGTTCATCTGAGCTTAGCTTGCTTTGGTTTTTTACTTCATTTGAAAATGCCTTTGTTATAGCAGCATAAGCTCCAGCCCATACAAGCTGCGAGCCAAAAGTCTGTGAGAAAATATTGTTCATTTTATGCCTATCTTAAACCACCTAGAATATTTTCAAAAGTAGTTTTATACTTTTGAGTAAGCTCTTTAATGATAGCATTATTATTTAAAAGCTGAGAACTTGTAATATTGTGGTATGTTCGCAAATTTGTATCATAAGTAATAACTTTATAGGTAAAATATGTGTAAGTAGCACCTTTATTTACACCGATATTTCTTGTTACGCTATAACCTAATAATTGCCTAAATGGAGCAGCAAGTGAGTTTGTTGCCGCTTCTGGTGTAGAAAAATCATTAACGGTTGTTATGCCAGCAATAGCACTCCTATATGCTTTCCCAAAATTACTCTGAGGGAGTGTGTTGGCATTGAGCGTGGTAACTGAAGTAAGATTTGGATAGAGTTCTTCTAGACTTTCAGGGCCTATAATAACAGCAATTTCATTTTGACTAAGAGCTACAAATCTTTCGAGATACCCACCCTTAACCTGCTTTGCTTCTTCTGGGCTAAGCACCTTTACACCAGGGCTATTATCGCTGATTTTGTCATTTGTTACACTAGCTAGT
>SPMW01000071.1 GCA_009827235.1 Candidatus Campylobacter infans
AAAGAGCGAAAAAAATCAAGCGCGTAAATTTGGTGCGTGGCGTTGCGTGAGCTTAGCGCGTCCGCTGCTAGCACGCATTCATAGCCCAAATCCACAGCCTGCATTACGCTTTGAAGCACGCAAATGTGAGCTTCTATCCCAAAAATGACAAGGGTTTTACACCCGCTATTTGCGATAAATTCACGCATATCCTTGTCGCCAAATATCCCAAAGCTCGTTTTTTCAAGCACTTTTGCATTTTGAGGAATTTTTATTTGCTCGCAAGTTTTGCCAAGTCCTTTTGGATACTGCTCACTTACAAGGCTTTGCGCGCCTAAAATTTCAGCCACTTGCAAAAGCAAATTTGCATGTTTTATCACCTCATCTTTATGCGCCATTAAGGGCAAAAGTTTTTCTTGTATGTCTATGCAAATAAAGAGCGTGTTTTTGGTATCTAGTAGCATTGAGCATCCTTTTTGTGTTTAATTTCACAAATTCTAGCCTAAATCCGCTGATTTTTACAAATTTTAAACTAAATCTGCTAATTTAATGCTAGCTTTAAGCATCCATAAGCCCTAAAATGATAAATTTACGAGCATTTAAAAGCAAATGAAATTTTAAAAAAAGCAGTAAAAATTATTAAAATTTATAAATTTACGCGCCAAAAGAGCAAATTGTGCCAAATTCGCCCAAAGGATAGTTTCGCCCAAAGGATAATAATGAAAAAAACTTGCCAAAATTCAAATTATGACACTAAATTTGAGCAAAAAAGAGCCTTTGAAAAAGAGATTTTGCTAAACCGCGTTAAAAATTACAAAAATATCTTTGAAAGTGTGCGCGCAAGGCAAATCACCTGGCATATCAAAGAGCATTATGGCGATGAGCTTGAATTTTTATGGCTTGACTCGCCAAATTCGGCTATCTTTCGCCACAAAGAAAACAAAAAATGGTATGCGCTTGTAATGGCTTTAAATGCCCGTAAATTATGGCTTGAAGCAGATGAAATCATCAACATTATGAATGTCAAGGCAAAGCCCAAAATCATCGATGATTTAGTGGATAATGCGAGCTTTTTTCGCGCTTATCACATGAACAAAAAGCACTGGCTTAGCATAAAGCTAGACGAAAGCGTGAATTTAAAAACCTTAAAAAAGCTTGTTGAAGAGAGTTATCAAATGACGGGAA
>SPMW01000072.1 GCA_009827235.1 Candidatus Campylobacter infans
TTTTTGGCTCTGGCTGGTGCTGGCTGGTGCTAAACTTAGAAAATAATAAATTAGAAATTATCCAAACCAGCAATGCCAACACGCCTATTGTGGATGAAAAAATTCCTTTGCTTGTCGTTGATGTATGGGAGCATGCTTATTATATAGATCATAAAAATGCGCGCGCTTCGTATTTGGAGAAATTTTTTAATCATATAAATTGGGCTTTTGTAAGCACTGCGTTTAACTGGGGCAAAAAAGAAGGCTTTAACTCAGTGAAATTTTACATTCATAATCTACACGGCAAATAAGCCTTTAACGCAAATTTTAATACTAAGCGTGATTAAAGCACAAATTTTAACTCAATCACGCACTAAAATTTCTAGGCTAAAAAGCCTAGAATAAAGGTGGCAAAGCACATTAATGCGCTACTGCCTCACTAGCACCAATGCCACTTTGAGCGCGGAAATCTTGCGCAGCAAAGCCCTTTTTGTCCTCATCTGCTCTCTTGCTTGAATCAAATTTAGAAATAGCCCAAATAGCAATAAAGCTTAATGGCATAGAGAAAATTGCTGGGTGATTGTATGGGAAAATCGCATTTTCAAAGCCTAGCACATTTACCCACACGCTAGGGCTTAAAATGACAAGGGAAAGAACGCACACAAGCCCTATGATACCACCATAAAGCACACCATTTGTGGTTAGGTTTTTCCAATAAATACAAAGCAAGATGATAGGAAAATTCACACTTGCAGCAATGGCAAAGGCAAGTCCCACAGTAAAGGCGACATTTTGTCCCTCAAAGCCAAGCCCTAAAATGATAGCTAAAATTCCAAGCCCTATGGTAGAGCCTTTGGTTACACGCATTTCAGTTTGTGGATCGCATTTGCCGTCTTTGCAAACATTGACATACAAATCGTGGCTTATCGCACTCGCCCCAGAAATGGCTAGTCCAGCCACCACAGCCAAAATCGTAGCAAAGGCAACCGCTGAAATAAAGCCTAACAAAACATCACCACCAAGCACCTTTGCTAAAAGCACGGCTTCCATATTTGGCGGTATTGTAAATTGTCCAGCTTCGTTGATAAACTCAGGATTGCCAAGCAAAAAGG
>SPMW01000073.1 GCA_009827235.1 Candidatus Campylobacter infans
GCCACGCCATATTTTATACCACGTTTTTTTGCGCGCTAGTCTGCCCGCTATGCCACACTTTCAGCCACACACACCGCGTTTTTGCGCCCGCTCGCGTGTTTTTAACCACGCAAGCCGAACTAAACGCACCCGCCCGCCACACTCTTAGCCCCGCGCACCGCTTTTTTTTACCACGCAAGCCATGAAAATGCTACAAACACAATCACGCGCGCCCTGCGCTAACCTGCCACGTCATATTTTACACCACGCTTTTTGCGCGCCCGCCGTTCGCCTTGCCACACTTTCAGCTACGCGCCAAATCCGTCAAACTCTTAGCCAAAAATTTTAAAATTTCATTCAATAAATCCGCCAAATTTTAACCCACGCCAAATTCTCAGCCACGTGCCACGCGCTAAACCCGCCCGCCTACTACGCGGTTTTTGTTTTGTTTTTTGCGCCCACCGCCACACTCACAAAACAAGCCACCCAAACTCCACGCGCTAAATTCCTTGCCACATTCTCAGCCATACGCCACGCCGTTTTTTTGTGTGAGTTTTGCTTTTTTATTTTAAATTTTGCGCGGATTTTGAAAAAGATTTTTGAAAATTAAAATTTAAAGATTTTTGAAAATTTAGAATTTTAAAGAATAAAAATAAAAAACCCCGTTAAATTTTGAAATTTAACGGGGTGATTTAAAATTTTAATTTTAGGTGTTTCAAATTTTAATTAAACCTGAAAATTAAAATTTAAATAACTAAATTAGAATTGTATGCCACCTGAGCCACCAACTTGGATTTCGCAGGTGCTACTAACCTCACTTGTTGTAGTTGTATCTACTTGGCACATCGTTAGAATTCCTGGTAATTTTGCTAATTGTTTGCATACGGCGTCATCTTTCTTAAAAGTTAATTTAAGTTTAACTTCACCTGATGTCTGATTGTCTACAGTAGGCAATTCCACTCCTACGCATTCTATTTTACCTTTTACATAAAGCTTACCATCTTTGTTTAATGCATTTGTGATTTTGTCAAAAGTTACATTGCTTGTCCCACTACCTTTAAACGTACCCTTCGCCGTATAATACGCCGT
>SPMW01000074.1 GCA_009827235.1 Candidatus Campylobacter infans
GGGTAAAATCCTTAGAAGTGTTAATTGATTAAGCTTGTATCTTTTACAATGTAAAGCTTTATAGCATTGTTAAATAAAAAATCATTTCATTTTATCTCACATTAAAATTACAAGAGGATTTTTTATTTAACAATGCTCGTGGCTATACAGACGAGGAAACGCCTTGCTCCATCTCGAACCAAGAAGCTAAGCTCGTCATGGCTGATGATACTATCTCTTACTGGGACCGGGAAAGTAGGTCGCTGCGGGCTTTGTTAAAATTTATTCAAATTTTATTTTTAAATTATCTTTTATTTTTATTATGGTTTTTTATTTATATTTTTAAAATTTTATTTTTAAATTATCATTTATTTTTAGTATGGTTTTTTTTATTTATATTCTAAAATTTTATTTGCTTTACTTGCTTTTTATTTAGATTAAAATTTTATCTTTTTTAATTTATATTGATTGATATTTAAGTTTTTAAATTAAAATTTATTTGTGATTAATATTAAAATTTTAAAATAAAAATTATCAAAATTTTAAAATCTAAAAATTATCAAAATTTTAACATCGTAAAACTACACTCAAATTTTAAAATCTCAAAATTATCAAATTTTAAATTATCTATTTTAAAGATGATGCAATAATGATAAATTGATGTGCTTTTAGGTTATTGGTTAAATTTCTGTAAATGCAAATTAGTGGCCTAAACAATACAAAAATGCTGTATTATTAAGCCATAATTTATATACAAATGGCTAAAATACGCGCCTTTAACTCTAAAAATTTGCTTTTAAAGGAGAAAATATGAAAAAGATTTTAGTGTTATTATTAGCTTTGGCTGGGTTTATGTTTGGCGCTGTAAATATCAACACGGCTAGCAAAGAAGAGCTAATGAGCCTAAAAGGCATAGGCTCAGCAAAAGCCGATGCTATCATTGCTGCTAGGCCTTTTAATGAGATTGATGATATTAAAAAAGTTAAGGGCATTGGCGCTGGCATATTTGAGGGGATTAAGGACGAAATT
>SPMW01000075.1 GCA_009827235.1 Candidatus Campylobacter infans
GCCTATTATTAGCGATTTTGATGCCTTAAAATCAAAGCTTGGTGGCGTTTTTGATCTTGCCTTAGATCATAATAGAAAAATCATAAATCCAAGTGATGATAGCATAGCTTTTAGCCTTAGTTTAGATAACAATCTAGCGCCAATAAGGCAGTTTTTACGCACTTCGCGTGGCTTTAAACCTAGCATAATTAATACAAATTTTAATAAAAAATCTTGCATCCTAGCTCTTGGTGGCGAGCTTAAAAATAGCTTTGCAATCTATAAAGATGGGCTAATTTTTCTAAGTCCTTATATAGGTGATTTAAAGAATATTTCAAGCTTTGAGCGTTTTTTAAATCTTTTGGATTTTTATAAAAAAACATATGATTTAAAATTTGATTTAGTAGTTGGCGATTTACATCCGCATTTTATGCATACGCAATATTTTGAGAGTTTAGGTTATGAAATTTTAAAAATCCAGCACCACCAAGCCCATATTTATAGCGTTTTATGCGAGCATAATTTAAAATTTGATAGTAAAATTTTAGCTTTTGGCTTTGATGGGACTGGCTTTGGCCAAAATGGCGAGATTTGGGGTGGTGAGATTTTTAAAAATACGCCATCTGGCTTAAAGCGCGTTTTTCATTTTGATGATTTTTTGCTAATTGGCGGGCAAAATGCTATTAAAAATATAAATTTTTTAACCTTTGCGATTTTACAAAAATACAATATAAATGCGCCAAAATTTTATTCTAAATTAGGCGATAAATTTAATTCTCTAAAAAGCGCGCTAAATGCTAGCAAAATCCGCACAAGCTCG
>SPMW01000076.1 GCA_009827235.1 Candidatus Campylobacter infans
CAAAAACTTCACCCTTTTTTTGTATGATTTGGGCTTTATTTTAATGGAGGTTCAAATGAACAAAACCAAATTTTTTCGTCTATCACATATTTATGTGAGCTTGTTTTTCTTGCCAGTGGCGCTACTTTATTCAATTAGTGGTGTAGCGTATATTTTTGGCATAAAAGATGATGTATTTGCAACAAAAATGCAATACGAAGTAAATGCAACCCTAATCAAAGGCCAAGAAGAGCAAATGCTACTTCAAATTCTTAACGAACAAAACATCAAAATTCCTAGCAACACAAAGCTAAGAAATGACAAAAAACAAGGTGGCCTAAGCTTAGGTGGCATTCATTATAGCATCAACGCCAAGCAACAAGACCCACAAACACTAATCATCAAAACAACAACGCGCAGTTTATTAGGTGATATGATTTTATTACACAAAGATAAAGGCGGCTGGTATTTTAGCGTGCTAGGGGTTGGCTTTGGCATTGCTTTGGCGTTTTTGTATCTTTCTGGTTTGATGATAACGCTTTTTGCCTCTAAAAAAGATAGAAACCCACAACTCATCGTCTTAGCTCTTGGCGTCCTTACTTGCTTAGTGCTTGGATATTTAAGCGTTTAAAATTTTAAAATTTCAATTTAGCTTAAAATTAGCTAAATTGAAATTTACACTCCCAAAAAACATAAAATTTAACTAAATTAAAATTTACAAACTTGAAAATTAAAATTTTGATAATAAAAAATAAAATTTAAAATAAATCTGCCCCCT
>SPMW01000077.1 GCA_009827235.1 Candidatus Campylobacter infans
AAGGATTTAAAGCCAAGCGAGGCGGCAAGAGGCTATGTTTTGGGCGCGCAAATTTTAAATTTGCTCGTTTCAAATTTAAACGCAAATTTAGACAAAAACGCAGCCTTTGTGCCTATTAGCGTGGATTATGAAAGCGATAAAAGCGGCAAAAGGCTAACACAAGATGGCATTATCGATAAATTCATCTTGCAAGAGCAGACGAAAAAGGCTTTTGAGCTTTTGCGGGCTAAAAATCCAGCCAAAATTCTTACTCTTGGGGGAGAGTGTGCCGTATCTGTCGCGCCTTTTAGCTATCTTGCTGAAAAATACAAAGACGAAGTAGCGATGATTTGGATTGATGCACACCCTGATTTGGGCGTGGCTGGGGACGATTTTTACAAGGGATATCACGCAATGGCGGTGAGTGCGCTTGTGGGGGACGGCGAGTTGTCAAAAGCCTTTGCTTTGCCAGCTCACATAAAGCCGCAAAATGTGCTTTTTGTGGGCTTAAATTCAAACGAAGCGCAGCATTACAACGACAGGCGCGAGAGTTTAGGCATACAAGCCATTTGGGGCAAAGATATACTCGCTAATGAGACAAAGGCGATGAGTGAGATTCGCGCGTGGCTTGCAAAAAGTGGGGCGAAAAAGGCACTCATTCACCTTGATTTAGATGTTTTAGACCCCAAAGAACTTTACGCAGCCGTTGGCAATACAGGCATTTTAAGCGTGGAAAATGTGA
>SPMW01000078.1 GCA_009827235.1 Candidatus Campylobacter infans
AAAAATCAGCCAAGATCAATTTGAAATTTTACGCCTAGCTTATAAGCAAAGCCTAAATAACGCCTTAAACGAAGCCATAAAATATGCCGCCTTTTATCAAATCGATACCCAAAACCTAAAAAATCAAGAAAAAATCGTAAGCCAGCGAGAGCAAATAGTTGAAATTTATAATCTCAAATACAATCAAGGCGCTGTGAGCTTAAAAGATTTATTAGAAGCACAAAACGCGCTTATATCAGCCCAAAACACCCTAGCTAGCCAAAAATACGAACTAATAAACGATGAAATAAACTTTTATAAAGCAATCGCAAGGTAAAATCGCGCGCAAATTTTAATCAACGCAAGGATAAATATGAAATTTTCAAAGCTTTTTATACCTACCATAAAAGAAGCGCCAAAAGACGCCACTCTAATAAGCCACCAGCTTTTAATAAGAGCAGGATTTATCGCTAGTAGCGGTGCTGGATTATATAATTTATTACCCTTAGGGCTAAAAATGCTGCATAAAATTTCAGCCATTGTGCGCGATGAAATGAATAAAGCAGGCGCAAATGAATTGGCAATGAGCGTAGTAACGCCAGCTAGTTTATGGAGCCAAAGCGGGCGATATGAAGTTTTTGGTAAAGAGCTTTTGAGATTTAAAGACAGAAAA
>SPMW01000079.1 GCA_009827235.1 Candidatus Campylobacter infans
AGCCCTTCGATAGTCCCCTTAGGCACTACGCCTGTAAAGGTAATTGAGTTTGTAACCTTTGCGCTCACGCCTGTTAAATCACTCACGCCATTTATTCTATCAGCTACTGCTTTAAGGCCGTATTTTGTAAATTCAGTTGCGCTAATGGTTTGAAATTTGTATCCATTAGGGAAGCCATCAATACCGCTAAGCTCAAAAGTTACATCGCTTATACCGTCAGCTGAATACGCCATTAAGCCCGAAGTCTCAAAGCGTGTTAGCCCGATTTTATCACTAGCAGTAGCACCGATTGAAACTTGAACTGTTTGGTTAGCATATGCACCGATTTGGAAATTTTTATTGGAGAAGTTGCCATTTAAGAGCTGTTGGCCATTAAAGCTAGTGGTTG
>SPMW01000080.1 GCA_009827235.1 Candidatus Campylobacter infans
TTGTTAGAATTTGCAAGTAAGGAGCAATAATGTTAGGAACAAAATTTGAGCTTGACAATGATAAACTCATTGCACTTGGCTATGACCCGCAAGAATTTGAGTTAAAAATTGATGAAGTAGCACAAAAAATAGGTTTAATTAAAGTCGGCAAGTGTGAATATCACGGCGATGGTAGTGATAAAGAACTAGGAGATTTAGGTGCTTTTTGTTGGGATTATTTAGAAGAAAATAATCTTTTTGCGAAATCTGTTAAATCTTGGTTGTGGCTTAGTGATGAAGAAGAAAGCAATAACGACAATCTAATTATTTTTTTAAAAGGAAAAAAAGCAAGGTTATGGCAATGAGAAAATCAATAAATTTTGATTTATCTACAAAT
>SPMW01000081.1 GCA_009827235.1 Candidatus Campylobacter infans
ATTTACCAAATTTTAAAGAAATTTATTAAAATTTTTAAAAAATTGAAATTTTTTTAAAAAACTTTATGTAATTTAAGCTTAGTTTAACCCCCCCCCCCCCTATAATTCTTGCGCTTGCTTGAAGCAGGCACTAAGCAGACGGTGGCTTACTCCAAAAATCTCAATCATAGGGCTAGCGTTTGCTTAGGATTTCAACACAAGGAGTTTTCGATGAGAAAAGGTTTTACGATGATTGAGTTAATATTTGTTATCGTAATTTTAGGTGTTTTGGCGTCAGTGGCGATTCCAAGACTAGCAGCTA